>JANONS010000094.1:0-20075 GCA_031420915.1 Armatimonadota bacterium | reverse complement strand
ACCCCCCGCAGGCGATCGTGAGGGCCGGCTGCGGAACCGTCCAGGCTGAGGCTCATACCCACCACCCCCGCCCGCTGCAGCCGGGCGATCGCCTCGCCGGTGAGGGCCTCGGTAACGCTGGGGGCGAGTGAGACGCGTAGCCCCAGACGCGTGGCCTCGGCCACCACCTCGAAAAGGTCGCGCCGCTTGAGCGGGTCGCCCCCGGTGATGACGAGATGCGGCAGGGGAGGGCCGAAGTCGAGGATCTGCCGGAGGAAGGTCATCGCCGACGCGGTGCCGAGTTCTTGAGGGTGACGCTGCGGCACCGCCTCGGCCCGGCAGTGCAGGCACGCCAGGTCGCACGCCCGCGTGATCTCCCAGTAGAGCATGATGGGAGCGCGTGCGTAAACGAATGGGCGGTCGGGAGTTTTCATGTGATGTGTGCCCGGGATCTCTCCGATCACGTGAGTCACTCCACGACCTCGAAGCCCAGCTCGTCGGCCTTCTGCACATAAAACTGGACGTTCTCCATCAGGGTCTGCGGCCCCAGACTCTGCCGTTCCCAGGCCTCCTCCGCGGCCAGGATCATGGTCTCGGCCAGGCAGGCTGGGATCAGCCCCTCTCCAAAGTGCAGGTCCAAATTGCCCCGCATGTCCCCCGGTGGGCGCACCACGCCTCCGAGGATTACCCGGACCCCTGGGATGTCCCTTACCGAGGGGTGAACGTCGGCCGGGCGGCCGTCGTCGTAGATCCAGGCTCCCTCCTTCACGTACTCAGGGAGGATGACCGGGTCCGGGTCGCTGGTGGCGGTAAAGATGAGGTCTGCCTCATGAATCTCCTCAGCCCGGGTGGCGTGAAGAATCTCCGTACCCGGATTCGCCTGCCGCAGGATCCAGGCGCTACGCTCAAGGCGGCCGTGATCGCGCCCCACCAGGATCAGCTTCCCCACCAACGGAGCCACCTGCCGGGCGATCCCGAAAGCCACTACCCCACTGGCGCCCACCACTGCAGCGGTTATCTCCTTCAGATCCTTACCAAGACCCCGGTAGTGGCTGAGGATCCTGGGGATGGATGCTTACCCCAGAGGTAGGGCGCCGATGGCGTATGCCACCACTGCCCACAGAATCATCATGCCCGCTTATCATCCCCGACCGCGATACGCCCTGACCATCGGCTCCGCGTCCGATCTTGCGCGCAGGCTCATCCTTCCCGGAGGCACCGAGGGTCGGGGGCGGTGATTGCTCACGCCATGGTCAACAATTTCTCGCGCTTCGCACGCTCCTAGATTCCAAAGATACTCTCGGCACCCGATTGCCATCAGGCACCCAACGGATGAAAGTCGTTCTAAGAATCAGGGGGGATGCCCATGGGGAGAGCCGCAGCGGTCCTGGTCGTCCTTCTCACGTTGTCGGCGGTGACGATCTGGACGCCCGTCGCGGTCCATGCTTGACATGCAATGATGCTGATCCAGAGTCATGTCGTCAAGGCAGCCGTCCTCTGGCTAGTGCTGACGATCCTGGGGGAAATCCTGGCTGTGGGCCAGTGGAGGACGGTGGCGTGGGGCAAATCGAGCAGCGCATCCGCGAGATCGCGGATCGAGCGCGGTCGCTGCAGGCCGGCGACCTGTACTTCTATCTGCAGCCCGTCGAGGCGGTCGACGGCGCGCACGTCACCATTGGGGGCCGGACGATGCTCCACGCCTCCTCCACCTCGTATCTCGGGCTGATGCGGCATCGCGCGATCGACGCCGCGGCGCAGGCGGCGCTGGAACACTACGGGACCGGGACCCACGGGGTCCGGCTGCTCGCGGGCAACACCGATCTCCACGATCGGCTGGAAGCGAGGGTCGCCGCGTTTGCGGGCACGCAGGCCGCGGTCGCCTACTCGAGCGGCTACCTGGCGAACTTCGCCGCGATCTCGGCGCTGATCGGCCGGGGCGACGTGGTGCTGTGCGACAAGCTGAACCACGCGAGCATCGTCGACGGGTGCCTCCTGTCGGGCGCGCGGTTCGTCCGCGTCCCGCACAATGACATTCCCGCCATTGACCAGGCGCTGGCCAAGGTCCCCGCGGGCACGTCGGCGCTCGTCGTGGTGGACGCGGTGTTCAGCATGGACGGCGACGTCATCGACCTGCCCGCGCTCGCTGACGTGTGCCGGCGGCGCGGCGCGTGGCTGATGGTTGATGAGTCGCACTCGCTTGGGGTGCTGGGCCCCGGCGGACGAGGGATCGAGTCGCACTTCGGGCTGGCCGGTGTGATTCAGGTCAAGATGAGCTCGTTGTCGAAGAGCGTGCCGTCCGCCGGCGGATACATCGCGGGGTCGGCGGACCTGGTGAGCTACCTCAAGCATGCGTCCCGTGCTTTTGTGTTCTCCGTGGCGATGCCCCCAGCGAGCGCGGCCGCGTCCCTCGCGACCCTGGACGTGATCGACGCCGAGCCGGACCGGGTGGCGCGGCTGCAGGCGCACGTCCGGCGGCTGCGGGCCGGACTGCGCGCGGGCGGGGTGCCGGTGCGGGACGATCCCACGCCGATCGTCCCGGTGATCGCCGGCGACGACGATACAACCCTTCGGATGGCCCGGTTCATGTTTGACCGGGGGATCTTCGCGCTTCCGATCCTCTCGCCCGCCGTGCCGCCACGCACGAGCCGCCTGCGCATCACCGTCACCGCCGCGCACACCGAGCAAGAGGTCGATACCATTGCCGGGGCCGTGGCATCGGCCTGGCGCGAGGTGATCCCGGCACTGGCCGAGGGCTGACCCTCGGTGAAGGCTAACCACCGGGACTGACCCAGGGTACGGAGGAGGGCTCTGGGCCCTATCTCCTGCTGATCAACTTGGCCGACTCCTGGCTGATTATGCGGTACTTCATGCGCGTCTCCGACCTATGGCGGCCGGAGGAGTAGCGTCGATGGACACACTGGCCATGCCCCAGGTACGCCACAGCCACCTGTACATCAGGCACCTCGGGCTGTGGCTGTTCTTTCTGTCGGAGAGCTTCCTCTTTCTGGCGCTCAACTCCGGGCGCTATTTCCTGTTGGGTCTGTCCCGTCCGGCTGAGATCAATCAACTGCTCGGTCTCACCATCACGTCCATCCTGCTGGCACGCAGCCTTACCGCCTACCGCGCCGAGACGTCCATCGCCCACGGCGATCAACGCCTCTTCCTGCGCAACACACTGGCGACCATCGTGCTCGGCAGCCTCTTCCTCGTGGGGGTGGGCGTCGAGTGGGCACAGGCGTTCGCGCACTTCCCGCCCCAGGAGCGCTTTGGCACCGTGTTCTTTACCCTGACGGGGATGCACGGCCTCCACGTCCTGAGCGGGATCGTCTTGCTGCTCTTCGTGTTCCTGCACGGCCAGCGTGGCCGATTCGATGCGGGGAAGTACTGGCCCGTGGAGGGAGTCGTGAAATACTGGCATTTTGTGGACGTGGTGTGGGTGTTTATCTACCCAACCCTCTACCTGGTCGCTCCTTAGTCGTCCGGCCGAGCGGGTGGGTGAGCCCTCCTGGCGCACAGAGGCAGGCCGGGTAACCGCATGCCCACCGATGGAGGGGAGAGATGGAGTTTGACGTTATCATAGTCGGAGCCAGCATTGCGGGAGCCTCCAGCGCGATTGCGCTGGCCCCGGAGGGCTACCGTATCCTCCTCCTCGATCGCGCAGTCTTTCCTCGGGACAAACCGTGCGGCGAGGGGATCATGCCGCAGGGCGTTGCGATCCTGGAAGCGCTTGGACTCTTGCGAGAGATCCTGGCCCGTGGAGGAACGAAGTTTCGCGGGTTGCGACTTCGCAGCCTCAAAGGAGTTTGGGCCGAGGCCGACTTCCCCCCGAGCGGAAATGGCATTCCCTTCGGAATCGTGATCCGCCGTTACCATCTCGATCACATCCTGCTTCAGCGAGCGAAAGCCTTTGCCAACGTGACTGTGCGAGAGGGTTTCCGAGTGACCGAGGCTCTTCAGGAAGGCCAGGTGGTCAAGGGGGTGGTAGGCCACCCAGTGGACCACTCAGAGCAACGCGAGGTCTTCCGCTCCCCCCTGACAGTCGGAGCCGACGGAATGCACTCGGTCTTTCATAATCAGTACGGCCTGAAAAAGACCTACCTGCCACGCAGGCGGTTCGGTGTGACAGGCCACCTGAGAGGGGTCGAAGGAATGAGTGCGTACGTCGAAATCCTCCTTCATCCTGATGGCGAGATCTATGTCGCGCCGCTTGAGCAGGGGGTCAGCCTCGTCGCTCTCCTGCTCGAAGAGAGAGCGATGAAGTTTTTCAAGGGTGATCTCGCCCATCGGTACATGAGTTTCTTGAGCTCAGCGGAGGGTTTCGGGGAGCGAATATCAAGGAGCGAGCTGATCCCGCCTGTGTTCGCCGTGGGGCCCCTGGGCTTTACGTTGGAATCTTGCTTCCGCCCGGGACTCCTTTTGATCGGGGACAGTGCCGGGTTTCTGGATCCTATCACCGGTGAAGGGATGACGCTAGCGTTGAAAAGCGTGCAGGCAGCCGTTTCCGTCATCGAGGAAGCCTTTGCAGTGGGAAATTTCGGGGCGGACGTCCTCGCCCGATATGCCGAAGAACGTTCCCGTCTCGTCGAGGATCTCTACAAGTTCACACGACTGCTCCTGAATCTTTCACGCTTTACGCATGTGGCTAACCGTGCGATCCGACGATTGGCGCATGATGAGTCCTTGCGTCGAAAACTCCTTGCGATCGCCACAGGGGCCCATCGGTACCGTGACCTCACCTTCAAAGAGAGGTGTTCCCTGGTGTGCGGATGAACTGGTGCCCACCCGGGTCTATGCCCGATCTTGCGCATAGGCCGTCTTCGGCATCAGCGTGGAGGGACGGGGAGCGACGATCTCGCAGGACGTGGTCAAGAATCCCAAAGATACTCTCTTCACCCGATTGTCAGCACCCCTGCGATCGCGTACCATTCTTTTCTCGGCGGGTGGTAGCCGGATGTCCGTAAACCGATCCATTGACAATGCTGGGGAGCGTTTCTCCTTCGAAAAGTTTGCACGACATCATTTCTTTCGACAGGCAAACGCCTGGCTGGTCGCTCACACCGGTATCCATCCCGACTCGGCGGTCGTCGATCTCGCGTGTGGCCCCGGTGCTGTTACCGAGCTCATTCTGCGGGAACTGGATGAGGCCGCCCCCGGGGCCCGTGTCTACGCGGTCGACCCCTCTCCTTCAGCCCTTGCGCTGGCCAGGAAGCGGATCCATTCAGCGATCGTCAAATTCATCGAGGGGAGCGCGGAACGCCTGGCCAGCCTCGTGCCCCAGGTTGATGTGGTCGTGTTCACCAACGCGATCCACCTGATCGCCGATAAGGCAACCACATTCGAACAGATCTACAAGACGGTACGCCCCGGCGGGGTCCTCGGCTTCAACACCACGTTCTTCAATGGAGCATACCTTGACGACACGCGGCGGTTCTACAAACTGTGGGTCCTCCGCGCGGTGCGCTGGCTCCAGGAGCGTGGCCACGCCGTCGGCCGGGGGGTAAAGGCGACCGCGATGCAGTGGCTCACCGTCGATGAGTACCGGGCGTTGCTGCGCGCCGCCGGGTTCGCCGAACCGATCATTGAGCTACAGGAGAAGGCATTAAGCCGGGAGAGCCTGGAGGACATCGGACAGTTCTCGCTGTTTATCGAAGGCGCCCTGCCCGGGGTGCCCCTCGACATCGGCGCCGAGGCGTTGAAGTATGGTGTCCGACGGACATTCGAGGAGTTGAAGCTCTCCTTTGTGCCCCGCAACTGGCTTCAGGTGGTTGTGCAGCGCCCCACATAGGCTCACTGAAGAAGTGTTGATGCCTCGTTCGCTGGGCAGCAACCTGCCCCATCCGCTGGTCGAGCTTCTTGACGGCACCGGCCTTCCGTCAAGAGAAGGTGTGACGTTCCTTCTCGTGACGGTAGGGGAGACGGGGTGGCCGCACGTGGCGCTCCTCAGCGTGGGGGAGGTGCTGGCCGTCTCGCCGCAGGAGCTTCGCCTCGCCCTGTGGCCCAGCTCCCGCACGACCGCCAACCTGACGCGGACGGGACAGGGAAGCATGGCCCTGGTTTATGGCGGTGCAGCGTACAGACTCCAACTCGCCGCCCGCCGCGCGGGAGAGATCCACGTCGCGGGACAGTCCCTCGCCTGCTTCACAGCCGATGTGGTGGACGTCATCGAAGACGCGGTCGGCTACGCCGAGCTGGTCAGCGGAGTAACCTTTCGCCTCCGCGAGCCCGGTGAGGTCCTGACCCGGTGGGCGGAGACGATAGCCAAATTGCGTCACCTCCCCGCATGAACGATCAGATCGCGGGCGATGATGAGCCGCTGAATATGGCTGGTGCCTTCGTAGATTTGTAGCCCTTTGATGTCCCGGTAGTGCCGCTCGACGGGATAGGTGTTGGAGTATCCACGGCTGCCGTGGAGCAGGACAGCCTCTGACGCGGCCCGCGCGGCCACTTCGGTCGCGAACAGCTTGGCGATCGAGGTTTCCTTCGTCGCAGGCAGACCCTGGTCTTTCATCCAGGCGGCGCGGTAGGTGAGCAGCCGCGCCGCGTCCACTTCCGTCGCCATATCGGCCAGGGTCATCTGGATCGCCTGGAAATCGGCGATCCGCTGCCCGAACTGCCGGCGGTGGGATGTGAAATCGAGGCAGGCCTCCAGGCAGGCCTGGGCCAGGCCGACTGCTCCCGCAGCCACTCCCAGCCGGCCGTGATCGAGGGCGGAGAGCGCCACCTGAAACCCCTCACCGGGTGCCCCCAGCAACGCGCTGGAGGGAACCCGACAGGCGTCCAGGAGGATGCGCGCGTGGTCGGAGGCCCGGTGGCCCAACGGTCTGCCTGGCATCTTCTCGCGGCGGAAGCCCGGAGTGCCGGTTTCCACGAGGAAGGCGCAGATACCCTTGTGCCGGGCGGAAGGGTCAACTGTGGCGAACACCACGGCCAGGTGCGCGAGGGTACCGTTGGTGATCCAGATCTTCTCGCCAGACAGGACGTAGTGATCTCCCTCCTCCCGGGCAGAGGTCTGCAGGCTGGCCACGTCGGACCCGGAACCGGGCTCGGTCAGGGCGTAGCACCCGATCCACTCTCCGGCCGCCAGCCGGGGGAGGTAGCGCTGTCTCTGCTCCTCCGTGCCCCACTCCCGAATGCACTGGCACACCAGACTGGCCTGCACCGTGAGGAAGCCGCGTACGGAGGCATCCGCCCGGCCCAGTTCCTCGCACTCCAGCGCGAAACTCAGATGGTCCATGCCGGCGCCGCCGTACTCCGGTTCCAGAGGGCCCGCAAGAAAGCCGAGTTCGGCCATCCGTCGAACCAGGTGCAGGGGGAACTCGCCCTTCTCGTCGGCCTCGCGCGCGATCGGCAGCACCTCCTCCTGAGCGAACCGGCGCGCCCGCGCCTGGATGTCTTTCTGTGCAGGGTTGAGGTCGAAGTTCATGGCTAGAACCGCTAGCGTCCGACGAACCTGGGTTCAGTTCTCGCTGTGAACGCGTCATAGAAGATACGGTGATCTTCAGTCATGAGCATCAACGCCTGGGCCTGCGCTTCAGCCTCCAGGGCCGGGAGGAGGTCCATGTCCAGCTCGTTATTCACCATGCGTTTGGTCATGGAGAGGGCCAGCGTGGGACCCCGAGCGAGCCGTCTGGCCCATTCCAGCGCCGTGGGGAGGAGTGCTTCGGGGGGAACCACGCGATTGACCAGCCCGTACCGCTCTGCCGTGGCCGCGTCGACGGTGTCGCCAAGGAGCAGGAGCTGCAGGGCGCGCCCGAGGCCCACGACCCGGGGCAGGAGGTAGGCGGCACCCATATCGGCCCCCGTCAGGCCCGCCTTGCTGAACAGAAAGGCGAACCGAGCCTGCTCCGAGGCGACGCGCAGATCGCAGGCCAGAGCGATGACGGCCCCCGCTCCCGCCGCCATTCCGTTGACGGCGGCGATGACGGGCTTGTCCAGTAACCGCAGGTTCTGTACCACCGCGCCCGTCAGGCGAGTGAACTCCAGGTGGGCCTTCACGTCTCGTGTGAGGAGTTCTCCGATGATCTGGTGCACGTCCCCACCCGAACAGAAGGCCCGCCCCGCACCGGTGAGCACCACCGCCTTCACCGCCTCGTCGTACCGAAACGCCTGCAGCAGGTCGCGCATCTCGGCGTACAACTCAAACGTCAGCGCGTTGAGGACCTCTGGCCGGTTGAGCGTCAGCGTGGCGATCCCTTCGCGCACCTCCTGGACCAGATGGGCACTCATGGGAAAACCTCCTCCTCGAGTCCTACCACATCACCGCTCCCCCATCGACATTGATGGCCTGCCCGGTGATGCCCCTGGAAATCTCCTGGGCCAGCAACAGGGCCACCGCGGCCACCTCCTGGGGATCAATCAGCCGCCGCTGCGGGTTCATGCCCTCCAGGGTCTGGCGGACCTGTTCCTCCGTGCGCCCCGTGCGGGCCGCGATGTGCCGGATGCTGGATTCGGTCAGGGGGGTATTCACGTAGCCGGGGCAGATCGCGTTCACGGTGATGTCGTGGCGGGTGAGCTCCGCGGCCAGCGCCCGCGTCAGCCCCACGACCCCGTGCTTGGCTGCGGTGTAGGCGGCGATGTACGGCGCGCCGGTCTTCGAGGCGACGGAGGCGATGTTGATGATACGGCCCCAGCCCTGCTCGACCATCGCCGGCACAAACGCTTTGGTCACGAAGTACACGCTCGTCAGATTGACGGACAGCATGCGGTGCCACAGCTCATCGGGGTGGCCTAAGAACTTGTGGCTGTCCGCGCTTCCGGCGTTGTTCACCAGGATGTCCACGCCGCCCAGGGTCTCAATCACCGTGGCGGCCATCTGCGCTACCTCTTCGGGGTCGGTGACATCGCAGCGGGCGGCCAGACCGCGAACCCCGTGTTCCTGGATCTGCGCAGCCACGTGTTCGATTTCGGCCAGCGTGCGGGCTGTCACGGCGACATCAGCCCCGGCCTGTCCAAAGGCCAGCGCGATGCTGCGGCCGATGCCGCGGCCTCCGCCGGTCACCACCGCCCGGCGGCCTCTAAGCGGCAGGCTTCCCGGGCTCAGAAGCGGGGCGCCTACTGCCATCAGATGACGCACCCTCCCATGAAACGCTATGCATCTGCGGACAACGCCCGAGCAAAGTCGAGCAGTCTTTCGTGCTCTCCGCGGTCCATTGCGCGCGTCCCTCCCTCGTAACACCGCTGGACCCGCTTATCATCCTGGTCGGCCATCACCTGTTCGCCCATAGGGAACAGCAAATGGTTTTCTTTGAGAATGTGTCCCCGCAGGAGGTCCACGTACATCCGGCACACTTCGAACACCTCGCCGGCGTCGGCGCCTCCCCGTTCGTAGAGGTCGAGCCGCTCGGCGATCTGTTGCACGAGCCTCCTGCCCATCTCGTGTTCCTGAAGCATGACCCCGATCGGCCCCCCGTCTTTGGGAATCCCTCGCTTCTCTAGACAGGGAAACAGGCACCGCTCCTCTTTCCCGTGATGGCACCGGTCCACGAATGACTGGCTGAACCTGACCACGTCTCTGAGAAAGTCGACGGGGACCGCACCCGTCCGGTCGGCTTCGTTCAGCTTCAGGTCCAGCGCGCGCAAGACACTTTCGATGACCCCATGCTCCCGAACCAGCTCCTGTGTCGAACGCATGACCTTACCTCCGCTAGATCATGGTGAGTCCTCCCCCGATGCTCAGAGTCTGGCCGGTGATGAACGATGCCCGCTCCGATGCCAGGAAGAGCACGGCGTCGGCGACCTCCTCGGGGGTGGCGAGCCGCTGCAGGGGGGTGGCCCGGACGATCGCCTGGATCAGCTTCTCGTGGCCTTCCGCCATCATCTGCTGCAGCAGCGGGGTGTCCGTCAGCCCCGGCGCGACCACGTTGACCCGGATGCCATACCGGGCCGCCTCCCGGGCGATGGCCTTGCTGAAGGCGATCACGGCTCCCTTCGTGCCCGAGTACACCGCCTCCCCGGAGGAACCCGCCCGGCCGGCCTCGGAGCTCACGTTCACGATGACACCGCTGCGCCGTTCGATCATGTGCGGCAGGACCACGTGGGTGGTGGCGAGTATCCCGCGGAAGTTGATCGCGATCACCTTGTCCCAGAACTCTTCCGTGGTCTCCACAAAGGGGAAGATACGATCCCAGCCCGCCACGTTGGCCAGGATATCGATGCGGCTCCAGACGGCCAGCACCTTCTCTACGCCGGCGGCGACGCTCGCGCGGTGAGTGACGTCCATCACCACCGGGAGCCCGTCACCTCCCGCCGCTGTCACCGCGGTCGCCACCTCTTCCGCCCCTGCTCCGTTGACATCCGCCACCCCCACCCGCGCCCCTTCAGCGGCGAAGGCCAGGCACACCGCCTTCCCGATGCCGCTGGCACCGCCGGTCACCAATACCACTTTGTCGGGAAAGGTCATGCGGCCAACCCCCTTCAGCGCCGCAGAACCCCGTGAGGATCCCAGCGGCGCAGTTCACTCAGCTCCCTCTCCGTGGGCGGGGGGGTCTCGGGGACCTGGGAAGGCAGGACCAGTTCGAAACCCGTCGCATCTGCCACCTGATTGACGGCCACCCCCGGGTGGACGGTACGCAGGCGCATCCGCCGGTCGTGGGGATCGAAGTCCAGGGCGGCCAGAGGGGTGACCACCAGGGAAGGCCCCTGCCGTCGGTACGGGCGATCCTGCTCCGGCCCAGATGGATGCCCGGGGCCACTGACAAAGTCCACACGTTCGACGAAGGTGCGCGGGGTATGAGACATCGTGTAGATCACCGAGCGCTTCGTCACGGGCAGGAAGGGGATGCCTACGGAGCCCGGTCCGCGGAACTTCGGGTGTGCCCAGGGCCCCACACTGACCAGGTTGCAGTTGCCGTGGGCGTCGATCTGCAGCCCGCCGGCGCAGAACACGTCCAGCGCATCGCCGCGCCCTTCCAGCAGGACCACATCAGGCAGAGGCAGGGTGGAGGGCGCCGGGCGCAGCGCGGGATCACACGACGACGCGGGCAGGCTGTCGGGGGCCGGGTTCACCGTACCGCTGCCACCCACGATGTACCAGAGGGTGGGCGCGTGCAGCGCCCTGGCGAGGCGGCAGGCCGCAAGCGGCAGTGCGGGCACGGCGCCCATGACCACCACCTCACCGTCCTGGAGGTTGCGGGCGAGAACGACAGCCATCAGTTCCAGCGTGCTGTATGCGCCGCTCACCAGCATCTCCTCCTACGAGACTCCCGCCGGCTGCTGGCCCCTCACCTGCTCCAGGTAGGCGGGCTCATCGAGGCGCAGGATGGTGCGTTCTACGTACTCCTGGAACCCTTCGGGCGTGCGCGCGGCCTCGAGGTATGCCTGGATCGCGTCCTCGTCGCGCCCGTAGTAGCCCGGAGCCGCGGTGGGATGACAGCCGCCAGGTGCCACGACGATCGCCGAAATCAGGAAGCCCGGGAGGGTGGTGCCGGGCGGGTGAGCGGCCATCCGCTCCTGAGAGACCATACGCTCCACCTGAACAATCACCCGCCTGCCGGCCAGCGCCATCAACCGGTCGGTGAACGGGAAGCCGCCAAAGGCGACGTTGCCGCTCTCGTCCGCTTCCGCGCAGTGCACGAGGGTCACGTCAGGCCGCACCGCGGCCACGGCCCAACGGGCCTCGAGTGTAAACGGATCCTGTACCTGCCGGTAGAGTGTGGGGTTGACCTTGGGGATATCGGTGAGGTCGATGCCCGGCGGACAGGGGATGAACGGCAGACCCCCTGCCCCGGCGTAGAGGGCGTGGGTGAGGCTGCCCTCGTCGCACTCCAGGACGGCCAGAGACCCTCCTTCCACCGCCCGCCGGAAGGCGGGGGCCAGTCCCAGGTGCTCGAAGCCGACGTAGGGGCTGATCAGTTCCTCGACGAGGCCGGCGCCGATCAGGAGGTCTGCCTGCAGGGAGGCCGACGGGCTGGTGACCAACCGTCCGATCCGGATGCGCTGGCGGACGATTTCGCGCACCAGGGACATCGGGGCGGCGGTCATGTGCATGCCCCCCACTCCCACGGTAGCGCCCGGGGCTATCCAGCGAGGCACAGCCTCGGAGGGGCTGAGGAACTCACAAGACATGGCCGGCCCTCCGGCTACAGCTTCTGCCCGCAGTGGCCGCAGTAGGCCATGTTGCCGGGCAGCCCCGTGACCCCGCAGGCCGGGCACGTCCTGGCCGGCGGACCCCAGAGAGCCTCCGACGAGCCGCCGTCCCGGGCGAGCGCCCGCACCCGCCGGTAGTCGGGTGCCCGCTTTTCCACGAAGGCCGTCATGCCCTCCCACGGTTCAAGGGAAGCGAAGTGCAGGCTCAGCCAGTCCCGGGCGTGCCCGACTGTCTGGTGCCAGGCCAGGTCCTTCCAGAAGTTCACCTGCTGCTGCGTGTACCGCAGGCATTCGGGAAACTTGTCGATCAGCTTCTGACAGAGTTCATCGACCGCTGCGTCGAGCTGTTCCCGCGGCACCACGCGGTTGACCAAGCCCCATTCCAGGGCCTGCTGCGCGGTGATGGGCTCACAGGTGAAGAGCATCTCCCGCGCCCGGCGATCCCCGATGAAGAGCGGCAGCCACTGGGTCGCGCCGCCCGCGGCGACGCTGCCGACTCGCGTGCCCACCTGGCGGATGGTGATGTCGTCAGCGGCGACGGCCAGGTCACAGGCCATGTTGAACTCGTTCCCGCCTCCGACCACGATCCCGTTGAGCCGGGCAATGGTCGGCTTGCCCAGGTTGCGCAGGATGTCGTGGCATTCGATGAAGAGGCTCATGTACTTCCAGTAGTCGCGCGGCCGCCGGATGTACTCGGTCGCGTACTCCGTGACGTCCCCACCGGTGCAGAAGGCCTTCTCGCCGGCGCCCGTGAGCACGAGCACGGCCACGCCGTCGTCGTACGCTGCATCGCGAAAGGCGTCGCGCATCTCGGCCAGTGTCTCAGCGCGGTACGCGTTGTACACGTGGGGCCGGTTGATGGTCACGCGCGCCACCCATTCCTTCTTCTCGTACAGGATGTCGTTGAAGTGAAAGTTTTCCGCGGGACGGGGTTGCAGCGGCGCGCCCGCCTTCTCCTGAACCTTGCTCATGTGGTTCCCACCTCCTCGGTATCCGCTGCCGTCGCGTCCCCTCAGGCGCTTGCTCTCTCCGCCAGTTTGCGCAGCCTGTCCTGGGCGAGGAGCACCGCACCGAGCGCACCGGCGTACACGCCCAGATCGCCGGGGGCCTCGTGAAACGTGCACTTCAACGATGCCTCCAGCGCACGGCGCATCATCGGCACGCGCGTGAGGCCGCCGGTGAACGCGTACTCCGGCTCAGGTCTCACCCGCTTCACCAGTTGGGCGGCCCGCTCGGCCAGCGCGATCACGGCCCCCGCACACACATCCTCAGGGCTGCGGCCGGCCGTCAGGTGGTTGATGATCTCGGATTCGGCGAACACCGCGCAGATGCTGGAGACGGTGGCCGGGTCGGCCGCCGCCTCGGCGAGGGGAGCGATATCTTTGACCTCGTAGCCCATGTAGCGCATGGCCTTTTCCAGGAAGGCGCCGCTCCCCGCCGCGCACTTGTCGTTCAGTCGGAACGCCTGCACCCGGCCGCGGCTGTCCAGGCGGATGGCCTTGACCGTCTGCCCGCCGATGTCCAGCACCGTGTGGACGGATGGGAAGAGCCCGTGCATGGCCCAGGCGTGACAGGTCAGCTCGGTGATGGCCAGATCCCTGATGGGGACCATGTACCGGCCGTAGCCGGTGGCGGCGATGTAATCCACCGCCTCGCGCGCGAGGCCCGCGACCTCCAGGGCCTGCTCAAGCCCTCGCTCTGCGGCTTTTACGAAATTGTAGCCGCTGGGGAAAGCGGTCTTGCCCAGGATCTGCCCCTGCGGGTCGGCGATGACCACCTTCGTGTAGGCGGAGCCGGCGTCGATGCCGGCAGTCAGGCCCATCACCGTTCACCTACTCCCGCGCCGGCCTCTGCCCCCACCAGAGCGCGGTCCAGCGCGTACAGGCCGGCCCCGATGGCTCCGCAATAGTGCGATTCCTCGCTGACGTTGACGGCGTGGCCGGTGATCTCCTCGAGCAGCTTCACCATGGCGACGTTGCGGGTAACCCCTCCGGTGAAGGTGATTTCGGGCTCGACGCCCACGCGGCGCAACAGGGAGACGCTGCGCAAGGCGATGGCGACGTGCACCCCCATCAGCACATCCTCGACCTTCCGGCCGCGGGCCAGCCAGCCGAGGATCTCCGATTCGGCAAAGACGGTGCAGGTGGTGGTCATCGTGACAGCGTTCTTCGCCGTGAGCGCGAGCGGGCCGAGCTCTCCCAGGGGCATCTCCAGGGCCTGCGACGCGGCCCCCAGGAACCGGCCTGTCCCCGCCGAGCACTTGTCGTTCATGCAGAAGTCCAGCACCTGCCCGCTGTCGCTCACCTTGATCGCTTTGGTGTCCTGGCCGCCGATGTCCAGCACGCTGCGGGTGCCGGGAAAGAGGTAGACCGCGCCGCGGGCGTGGCAGGAGATCTCGGTGACCTGGGCGTGGCCAAACTCCACGCGGAACCGGCCGTACCCCGTCCCAATGACAGAGGCCACATCCTGTTCCGTGATCCCCGAATCCTCCAGGGCGAGACGGAAGGCCGCGTTGGCCGCCTCGGTCAGCCGGGCCCCGGTGTCGATAAGCGCCCGGCCCATGATGCGCCGGTTGCCGTCCATCACCACGGCCTTTGTCTGGGTGGATCCCACGTCGACCCCGGCGACCCACATGGCCGTCACCTCCCTGCGACCGCCCTGCGGCTGGCCAGTGCCTCGAAGAAGGCATCCACCCGATTCTTGATCTGCGCCTCAGCCCACAGCCGAGGGTCCACCAGGTCCGACTGGATGAACAGCCCCGGGATGTCGTAGCGCGTCCTCAGCCACTCGCGCACGTCGGGCAGCCCGGCGGAGGTAGTGCGGCAGGACTTCACGCCGTGGAAGCAGATGCCGTCGACCGACCATTCCCGGACGGTCTGTGCCAGCCACTCCTGGGGGGAGAACATCGGCGTGCTGAACCCCAGCCAGGCGGAGTACAGGAGCTGCTCGGCCAGGCTCTCGATCGGACGGGTGAGATCGTAGGCGAAGCCGGGGAGGAACCCTCCCCCGGCGAACACCGTGTACGTGCTGTGCACGAAGACCCCGCCCCACTCCTCGAACAGTTCCACGAACCGCCGGAAGTACGGGTAACAGGCGGTTCCTGACAGGAGCAGCCGGAACTTTTCGTCGGGAACCGTGCCGATGCCCAGACGGATCCGCTCGCGCAGCTCTTCCCGGGCGACTTCGAAGAAGCGGGTCCCCTCGGGCGAGCCCCGGAAGAGATTGGAGATGCCCTGGTAGACCACACCCTCCCGTACGGCGTTGAACGGCGCCGGACGGCGCCTGTTGAGGGCCAGCACGTCGTGGTAGCACTCGGCCATGCGGTTCACCTCGGCCATGGCCTCGCGCAGCCGGTCCACGTCGAAGGGCTTCCCGGCCACCCGCTCGCAGAGGGCGATCAGCTCGCGCAGTTGCGCCTCGACGTAGCGGAGGTCGTTCTGGAAGGTCTGGCTGTCCAGGCTCGCTTCCGCCCCGGTCCCCCGCCAGGCGGGGAGGTCGAGGACGAAGACCGGGCACTGGTACAGGTGCTCCCAGAACTCAGCCCATTTGATGTAGGTGTTGCACATGTTCGTGGCGACCACCAGGCTCGGCCTGGGGACTTTGCCGTGGGGATGGTCCCGCCCCTTCAGCTGCAGGCCAACGTCCACCTTCACGTAGCCGCAGATGTCCGGCGAGTAGCCGTAGTCCTCCGCCGCCTGCAAGAAGCCTAACGACTGGCCGCGGATGGCGGTCTGCAGGGCGGTGATCTCCGGGAAGTTGACTGTGAAATCAAAGACCCGGAGGATCTCGTTCAGCGAGCCCATCACGAAGGTGTACGCCGCGGGCCGCCCGGTTTCGTCCGCGGTGGTCATCTCCTGCCACCAGAGGTCCAGCAGGCGCCGGCTCTCCTTGCGCGTGGCACCGATGCGTTCGGGTCCCTCGTTGGTCATCGTCGGCCCTCCAGCGCGGAGGTGCGTTTACGCGAGCTCAAACAGCAACGACTCCGCGAAGGTTTCCACTTCCATCCGCAATTGCTCGAAGACGGCCATCTTCTCCTCGAACTCCAGGACCAGGTGCGGAATCTCGGCCGCCTCCAGCGCCCGGATATAGTTCACCTGCTCCTCCAGCCCCGGCTCACACATCTTGGGGGCGGCGATGATCGCGGCCTCGGCCCCGGATTCACGGATGCGGCGCAGCAGCATCTGGGCTTTGGGCTTGCGCGGATCGCGCTGCACAGGGCTGTAGCTGGACTGGTCGAGGTACGCCCGGGCCAGGTTGGCCAGCGGATCTCCCTCAGTGGGAACATCTTCGATCAGCCAGCGCAGGCCGATGAGCAGATCGTCGTCCACGATGTAACAGGCGTCCTGGATGACCGCCAGCATGTCCAGGGGGGGCTGCTCGCAGAAGCCGCCCTCAAACACCACCCGGATCTTGTCCTGGCGTTTGGCCTGGCGCTGCGGCACCAGGTCCAGCACGCGGCGCAGGAGAGCGTTGTGCTCCTCGCGGGGCATGAGGCCGGCGGCCCGGGTAAGCGTGTATGCTTCCACCGTGGAGAGGAGCCACGGCGTCTCCCGCTTCACACGGTACAGCTCGCGCAGCAGCCGCCGGTTCTCGTTGAACAGTGCGATGCTGGTCCGCAGGCTGTCGTCGGTGATCGAGCGCCCCGCCATCTCCTCGATGATGCCGGCGATGCCACGGTACTCGTCCCTCAGGTAAGTGGCGGCGTAGGACGACCCGGTGTTGTGCGGCAGGTACAGGACCCGGCAGGTGAGGTTTGGGAAATTGCGCACCCACACGCCGCAGGAGTTGCGCGCGGCATCGCAGATCGACGGCACGACGAACATGGAGAGGAAGTCCAGGCGACCGCTGAGGGCCAGCTCCAGGGAGCTGCGGACAATGGAACAGACGAAGGCGGCGATACGGGCGTCGGCCTGGCGGATCTGGAGAGCGCTGCCGGCCCCCATGATCCTGACCGGGAGCACGCCGGCAGCGTGGGCCACCTCCTCCGGGAAGTACACCTGGAAGTGCCCCACGACCTTGCCCTGCGGATTCCTCTCCAGCCAGCGGCGCACAGAGGGGAGATCCGGGTCCTCAACAAGAGCGCGGGTCTCCTCCAGAACCTCAGCCAGCTCGTCCAAGGTGCACTCTCACCTTCCGCTCACGACTTGCACCGTAGCCCTTTGGCTCAATTTGACTGTCCGGATAGTCAAAAGTCCATCGAGCGAAGACCTGATTTTTGTTCGAATCGACGCCCATCCGGATCCTTAGTGGGGCGGGTAGCCAAACATTTGTTCGCGTTTCCGCTCCACTCAACATGCGGGGGGAAAGGCTATTTCTGCGGGGGCTCGTCGGATTGAAGAGGAGCGCAGCACCGGCCGTCAGGACATCGGCACCTGGCGGATGAACCCCCGCTTGAGCCGGTCGAAGATATCGCCCAGCGTGCGCCCGGTAATGGTCAGCCCGTGGTTGCGCAGCCCCACCACAGCGCAGGCCGGATCCGGCGCCCGTCGCACGAGATCCGCCACTGCCTGCGCCAACTGAATCGTGCCGCAGGGGTAGTTCATCGTCGTCGAGGCGACGCCCTCCATCCAGGCGTGGACGTGGACGATGGCGCCCACGGACGGGTGCTCGGTGTAGATCGTCCAGTGCTCGATCGCGTCGACGGAGACCCGGTGCGGCTTGATGTCGGGCGGGATGCTCAGGAGCATGACCTTCCGCTGCGGGTCGAACCCCGTCACCAGGAGCATATCCTGACCGATGACGCGCATGTTCCCCTTGTTCACGCCGCTGGCGCTCATCCAGAAGCAGGTCACGTCCTTGCGCACGCTCAGGTTGCCGTAGCTGAGCCCGCCGATGCCGAAGAGCCGTTCGACATGGCGGAACTCGCGGGCGCTCAACAGCTCCTGGATGGGGAAGGGCGTAGGCAGGAGGTGAAGCGCCTCCAATCGCCGTCCCGCCCCGGCGAGCTGTTCGGTCAACTCATCGCCTTCCCACAACTCCTCCGGCAGGTCTGGGTGAAACTCGTTGTCGATCACCAGTTCCGATGAGGCCAGCGGCAGCAGCCGCTCGTACAGATAGGCGAAGTAGGCATCGCCCGTGAGGTCGGGCGTACGGTAGTAGCCCTGCTCCAGCGTGACGAAGTAGGTCTCGATGCGGTCTTCGGCCCGGACCAGGTAGATGCAGAGGTTGGCCAGAGACCGGATCAGCAGCGGATAGGCCTCCTTGAGGAGATCCTCTGGCCGCTGGTCGGTGAGGGTCACGGAGACCACAAACGTCCCCTGGCCGCGGCGGCGGTAGGGCCGGGGGCGTTTTGGATCGATGAAATTGAAGACCACGCGCACATCGCCTTCCGGTGCTTGCTGGTAGCGATGGCCGTGGCGGACGAAGACCTGTCTCAACCCGATGGCCAGTTCCAGCAGCGCTGGGTCTCTGGGGATGCCCACGAACGAGAATGCCATCGGTGAGGCGGCCTGCCGGAGGTCCATTGCCGTCCCAGCCGCCGCGGGGCGGGCGGGAGAGACCGTCATCGCGCCGCCCGTGTCTGTGCTTCCCGCGGCCGCGCGCCCGGCACGCACCAGGAAGGTGCAGCGGGGGTCCCCACGGATGATCCACTCCGTCTGCTCGACCGGCGCGCCGGCCAGGCGGCTGAGGATGCTCCGCGTGACGCAGCACACGTCCCCGAACTCTCCGGCCAGGGAGGCCAGGGGACAGGTATAGAGTGAGAACGCATAGCTGTCATCGGTCCGCTGGACCTCGGTCGTCTCCAGGTCGCTGAAGAAGAGCCGGCGGGCTGCGTCCAGCCGGGTCCGCACGTTGGGAAGCGCTCGAATGTCCGGGTGCTGGGCCGCCACGCCGTCGGCCACCTGCCGGAACAGTGCCTCGATCTGCTCCCGCCCCTGGGCCTGCAGTCCGGCAAAGAGGGCCCGCAGAAAGGCGACGTAGGTGGCGGGCGCCGTCAGTTCCGCCTGGGCCGCCACGCGGAAGACGAGCGGCGGGCGGCCCGACGACCGTTTGCCCAGGTGGCTCTCGATCACGCCGTCGTGCGCCAGGCGGGCGAGATGCTGGCGGAGCGTTGACCGTGAGAGTCCTGTGCGCTGTTGGAGATCGGCGAGGGTGCAGCCTCCGGCATCACGGATCAGACGTATGAGTTCCTGTCGCGTAGAACGTTGCTGGATCTCCATCGGCGCACCCCGGGGATCGAGCCTGCTGGCTTTTGGCCGTTTTGTCGCTTCTTTAGCACACTTATGACACGACATGCTGCCCCGGGCCATCGGGCGGGCGATGTATTTTTCTCAAGGTGATCCAATTCCTGAAGTCTAGCTCAAGAATCCACCCAAGATACTCAGTTCGCCCGATTTCCCCATTGGGCTTCCAGTGATACGGTTCGTTCAACGAACACGGCGTGGGGGTGAGCACACATGGAGACGGTTCTGTCTATCCTGAAGGTCGTCCACATCGTCACCGCCGTGCTGATGGCCTGGCCGTTCTACGCGCTCGTGGCCGTCAATAATCGCGGCCGGCTGGGGCCACCGCTGGGCGACCGCGCCGATACCTACCTGGAGAACATCATCAAGAACCGCACCGTCCCCTGCTTTATCTTCCAGGGTACGGCCCTGGTCACCGGGCTGGGACTCATCCTCCTGCGCGGGTTGGGGCTCGGCGTCCTCATCACCAACGCGGCGCTCGGACTCAAGTTCCTGCTCCTGGTACTCATCGCGGGCGTGCTGTCGTACGTCCACTTCAGCCTCCAGCCGGCGATTGACCGGCTGTTTGCCACGGCGGGTGGGAACCCGATGCCAATGGAGACCGCCGTACGGATCCAGACCCTGCGCCTGCAGCGCAAGCGCCTGGCGGCAGTCTGCCTCTTCTCGGTGCTGACGATGGTCATGCTGGGTGTGCAGGTCTGGGCGGCCTTCCCGGTGTGGCTGACGGTGGTGTTGGTCGCAGCCATCGCCGCCTTCACCCGGCGAGCGTATACCACCCTGACGCCGTACGGGTGGGCATAGAGCACACCGTCCTGAGGTCTCGTCCGT
>JANONS010000093.1:0-4123 GCA_031420915.1 Armatimonadota bacterium | reverse complement strand
TCGTGCCAGGCCATCGCGTGGGCTCGATCCGGCTCACCATGACCGTGGCGCAGATCATCGACCTGATCGGTCCGGGGTTCACGCGGGAAGAGTTCAAACCCGAGAAGATCATCCTCTACGAGTGGCGACAGGAGGGGATCTGGGTCTCGCTCGACGCGGACACCAAGACCGTCCGCGTCATCAGCGCGTTCGGCATCAACACTGCATACCGGACGGACAGGGGGATCACGCTGCTCCAACCCTTTACCCGCGCGGAGGCGACCTACGGCAAGGAGTACCGGCGGTGGGAGTTTCCTGCGGACAAGGTGCTCCTCGCCCGCTACACGGCGATCGGGCTGCAATTCGGAGTGGTGAACGACCCGGGGACACAGCTGGTGCACGGCCGCATCTTCCAGATCGGCATCTTCAGGCCGGGCGACCTTCCTCCCGTCCGCCACCCCTGAGCGCGCATGCTGGAGGCGGCCGGCCTAGTGGTGCAGGCGCACTACGGTGGATTGGATGGGAGCCGGCTCACCATGGACAGCCGGCGTCTCGTGGTGTTGAGCCGGAAAGAAGGCTGACACGGTCGCGCCCGGGCGCAAGGGGGCAGGTAGACTTACGGGCCAAGGGGCTTTGGGACCGCTTTCGGAAGCGCTTCCCGCAGATTCCGGGCCCACACCTCTGCCAGAGACAATTGTGTCGTCCCATTGAGCCGGGCGTGATTGGCGTCGACCGTGATGATCATGATGTCTCCGGCGAAGATCGCCGGCTGGCCCCCGACCATACGTACGGCAATCGTCTGCGGCGTGGAGCGAGCCTTACTGAGGGCGTTTGTGACTCGCTGTTCAACGATCATCGCTCGCTGCTGGACGGACATGCCCCCTGCCTCCGCGCGGATGCGCAGGACAAGCACTCCCCCCACCACGACGTCGCCGACCTCTGCCACCGCAGGACCGGCAAGCAGAGCGAGCAGCACCAGGGTGATGAGGGTGATTCTGAATCGTTGCACGGTAGCTCCTCCCCTCTCGTAGAGCGGGTACTTCCGCCGCGGCCCGCTAGCGGACAAGGCCCAGAATGCCGATCGCGATCAAGTACACGGCAACGATATAGTTGAGCAGTCTCGGCCTCATGAGGATCAATATGCCCGCGATCAGCGACACAATCGGTTCCAGCGAAAGATCGATCTTCAATGCGCACCCCCTACATCCGGACGAGACAGGCTAGACCGGCTAAGATGCCCTGGCACCCACGATGATCAACGCGATTCCGCCGACCAGTGCCAGGGCACCCAACACCGGAGGCAGCGGGATCCTCCGCTTCTCCTCGACTCTGGCCTTAATCGGGCCCACATCGATCACGGTCCTACTTGTGGTGTATGTGATGCCTTCGTACGCGAGCGCGATGGTCCCGAGAATAATCAAAATCACGCCGACGAGCACAACCGGTTTCATCAGGCGACTCCTCTCGCCTCCCCCGGTTTCTACGTCGCCCTCCTGGCCACCATTTTCCAAATCCATAGGGCGATCACCGCTCCCAATGTCGCGACGATGATCGAGTACAGGTTCACCCCCGTGCCTCCCACCCGTCCAAAGGCATTGAACAACCACCCGCCCACGATCGCCCCAATCACGCCGATGAGTAGAGTGGCCAGCACCCCCCCTCGCTCTGGACCGGGCGATATCATCTTGGCGAGCCATCCCGCGACTAACCCTACGATGATCCACGCCAGGATGCTCATGGTCTGCCTCCTTTCCGGAGATGTCGGACAACTTTCGCTCCGTGCTTCTATAGTCCTGCCGCAGATGCACTAGCGGCAGGATACGACAGGTGGTGATGCGAATCGAGATAGTCTCATGCCGACCCGGTGGTTTGGGGAACGCATTCCGCGGAATGAGGATCCCCGGCTGCTGACTGGCCGCGGGATGTTCGTCGACGACGTGCGGCGCCCCGGGATGCTGCACGCCGCCTTCTACCGCAGCCCGCACGCCCACGCGCGCATCCTGCGGGTCGAGACCGCGCAGGCGAAAGCGCTGCCGGGCGTGGTGGCGGTCTTCACCGCCGACGACCTGCCTGAGTCCATCCGCGGCCCGCTGCCCAAACTCATCCCCCACCCCACGCTCATTCACCACAAGACCCAGGTGGCGCTCGCGCGCGATGTCGTGCGTCACGCCGGCGAGCCTGTGGTCATAGTGGTGGCGGAGAGCCGCTACATCGCGGAAGACGCCGTCGACCTGATCGAGGTGGAGTTCGAGCCGCTGACCGCAGTGGTCGATCTCGAGGGGGCAGCCCGTCCGGGCAGCCCCCTCGTGCACGAAGACATCAGCACCAACGTGGCCGCCCACTACGTCCAGCGGGTGGGCAACGTGGAGGAGGCTTTTGCGCGCGCGCCACATGTGTTCCGGGAGCGGTTTGTCATCGACCGCGGCGCCTCCTCGCCGATCGAGACGCGGGGCGTCGTGGCCGATTGGGACGATCGCGCGCGACACCTGACCGTCTGGGACTCCACACAGGCGCCGATCCGCATCCGCAACTATCTGAGCGAGCTGCTCAGCCTCCCCCAGAGCAACGTGCGCGTTATCGCGCCGGACATCGGCGGCGGTTTCGGCCCAAAGATCATGATGTGCTATCCGGAGGAGATCCTGATTCCTCACGCGGCGATGGTGCTGGGCCGGCCGGTGAAGTGGATCGAGGACCGGCGCGAGCACTTCGTGGCCACCAACCAGGAGCGGGAGCAGATCCACGAGGCGGAGATCGCCGTGGACCGCGAGGGGCGCATCCTCGGCGTGCGCACGGTCTTCCTCCACGACGCCGGCGCCTACATCGCCTACGGGCTGATCGTGCCGATCGTCGCCAGCACGACCCTGCCGGGCCCGTACAAGATCCCCAACTACCACGCGGAGTTCCGAGCCGTCTTCACCAACAAGACGCAGGTCAGTCCCTACCGCGGCGCGGGGCGGCCGCACGGCGTCTTCGTGATGGAGCGGTTGATGGATCGGGTGGCGGGGGAACTGGGACTGGATCGGGCCGAAGTACGGCGCCGCAACTTTATCCAGCCGAACGAGTTTCCTTATGATCTCGGCGGGTTGATCTACCAGGACGGCGCGCGGCTCGTCTACGACAGCGGCAATTATCCCGAGGTGCTCCGGCGCGCGCTGGAGATGATCGGCTACGCGGAGTGGCCCGCCCGGAAGGCCCGGTACCGCCGCGACGGGCGCCGCGTCGGGCTGGGGGTGGCGTTCTATGTGGAGGGCACGGGCATCGGCCCTTATGAGGGATGCCGGATCACGGTCGAGCCCTCCGGCAAGGTGTACGCGGCCACCAGCGTCGGCACGCAGGGGCAGGGGCACTACACCGCGTTTGCCCAGATCATCGCCGATGCGCTGGGCGTGAATGTCGAGGATGTGATCATCACCACCGGGGACAGCGGCGCCTTCGGCTGGGGAACGGGAACCTTCGCCAGCCGCGCCGCGGTGGTAGCCGGCAACGCGGTGGCGCTGGCCGCGCAGGCCGTCCGGGAGAAGACGCTGCAGGTGGCGGCCACGATGCTGGAGGCTCGCGCTGACGATCTGGAACTTGCCGGCGGCCGGGTCTTCGTGCGCGGCGTCCCAGATCGCGCGGTGACGCTGGCCCAGGTGGTTCAGACCGCGAACCCGCTGCGTGGCACCATCCCCGCGGACTGGGAAGGGCCGGGGCTCGAGGCCACCCGTTACTTCGCGCCGCCGGGCGGCGCCTTCGCCAGCGGCTGCCACGCGGCATTGATCGAAGTGGATGTCGAAACCGGCTTGCTCCACTTCTTGAAGTACGTCGTCGTCCACGACTGCGGCACGGTGATCAACCCGCTGATCGTGGAGGGGCAGATCCGCGGCGGGGTGGCTCAGGGGATCGGCAACGCCTTCTACGAGAAACTGGTCTACGACGAGTCCGGCCAGTTATTGACGCAGACGTTCATGGATTATCTCCTGCCGACGGTGGCCGAGGTGCCTCCCATCGAGATCGGCCACGTGGAGACTCCCTCTCCGCTTAACCCGCTCGGCATCAAGGGCGCGGGGGAGGCGGGGGTCATTCCCGTCCCCGCCGTCGTCGCTTCTGCTCTCGACGACGCGTTGAGCGACGCCGGTGTGTGGATCACGGAGATGCCGCTGAA
>JANONS010000092.1:0-4772 GCA_031420915.1 Armatimonadota bacterium | reverse complement strand
ACCAGTCCCGCATCTCAGCCAGCACCGCCTGTTCCATCTGACGGAGCTTCTCGGCCTCCGGCCCTGTCCACTCATACACCAGCGGGGAAACCACCACCGGCGCCCACCTCTGGTCCTTCACCTCGGTCAGCGACAGGTCCCACATCCCGATGATGGGTGTGGCCGCCATCCGCTCGCGCAGAAGGCGCGCGTGCCCCTTGAGCAGCGCCAGGATGTTCTCCTTGCCGATCACCTGCAGGGTGGCCTTCCCGTCGCGCTCCAGGTTCGCCTGGGTGGTGGACCCGACGTCCACCCCAAACCGCACGCGGTCGGGAGCGATCGCCCTCGCCCACGTCATAACCGCATGCCCCCACCCGTCCGCACCGACGCTAACCAGCACGGCGGGAGCGCCTGATCGGAGATGCTCGAAGACCCGCTCGGGCAGCACACCCGTGATCTTCGCCACGCGACCGACCCCTGCCTTTCGTCGCTCTAAAAGTTGATCAGGTCACTCCTGGTCAGCGTGACGAGGCCACCGATGGTCGGCGCGTTCGCGAGGTGCCATGCCGTGTACTGCTCGACGTAGAGGCTCACATCCCTGTCAGCCGACATACCGTCCACCGGGAGGACGACCCGGAGCCCCCGCAGCGCCGCCTGCGTGCTCGTGAAGAGGACCGCGCCATGGGCCGCGGTGCCCACAGGGATGATGGTTCGGATGCCTCGATCCCTGAGGATCTTCTCCAGGTCGGTGCCGAAGAACTTATCGGCTCCTGAGGTCACGAGGGGCTCCCCTCCGAGTGGCCTGACCTGCCACAAGATATCCGTCTCGGGCGCCCCCCCGGCTGTACTGTAGATGACAGGCATCCCCTTCGCAATTGCCCGGTTGAGCAGCGCCTGAATCCGGGGGATCGACGCCACGCAGCGCGGTCTCCTCTGCAGGTTGCAGCTCCCCTGCTGGACGTCCATGATCAGGAGCGCCGTCGTCTTGGGATCCACCGTGACCGCCCTCAATGTCGGCGCCGGGGGTGGGGCCACGGCAGCCCACTCGTCCACGATCGTCCTGGGGGCCTGGGCCACCGCCAGTGCGGCCAGGTAGATGAACAGGAATGCCGCGGTGACCAGACTGGCCGCGATGCAAACTCTCACCGCTCGCTGACGCATTACCTTCATCGCCTCTCCCTCCTTGTGCTGTTCTCGATTTCCTTCCCTACACGCAGCAGGTGCTGCCTGACTTCTTCAAGGTGCAGTACATCAGCATACTTGTGATGGAGATCAAACAGGTTGACCTTGTGCGAGAGCAGGCTCCGGTCAAAACAGCATTCCTCGACCACCACCGTGTGAAAGCCAAACGAGTAAGCGTCGACGACGGTCGCACGCACGCACCCGCTTGTGGTCTCCCCGCACACGATCAGGCTATCCACCTCCAGACCGCGAAGGTGAGCAATCAACGGAGTCCCGAAAAACGCACTGGGACGTTCCTTGTAGATGATCAAATCCTCCGCTTCCGGCGCGAATTCCTGGCGAATGTCATAGGCGTGCTCGTCGGCTGCCCGAACCCGACGATGCGTCGACCGCACCCGGTCTGGCCTCATCTCCCGGCGCCCCTCCGCGGTCGTATACACGACGGGCATCCCGGCCGAGCGTACCAGTGTGAACAACTCTTGAATGGGGTGAATGGCCTCCCAGGCGTAGATGCCGCACGAACTTGGGAACTCCTTCACGACCTCGTGCACCGGGCGCGGACCGCCGGCGAAGACCAGGTTGTACAGATCGATCGCCAGCAGTGCCGGCCGCTTCCCGATGTACGTGTCCCGGCGATAGGCTCGATATATCTCGAGGATCTCCTCGCTCACGATATCCTTCCAGCAGTGGTCCTCAAAGGTATCCGGCATGCGGTCGACCTCCGTCGCAGGAACCCGTCGGGCCGCCACCGCTCTTACCCGTCGAGCCGCAGGAGCGCGGCGGCGGTGCCTCCGAGCATCGCGGCCCGCGCGGCATCGGGGAGCGCAAGGCCCCGGATCAACCCGATGTAGCCCAGGATGTCCGCAACACCCTTCCCCGTCTGCGTCGTCGCCCCCGTAAAGTCCTGTGGGTAATCGGTGGCGAAGACGAGCCGCTCCGGCCGGATGCCCGTGAGGGCACAGGTGAGCGCGTTCGGCCCACCTTCAAAGCCCGCCATGTCGAAGTAGAGGCGGTCGAAGTACTCATCGAACGGGCGCCTGAGCGTCCCGAAGCGGCCGGCCTTGGCCTGCAGGCGTTCTTTGACCGCGGCGATCCCGCCGCCGAAGTGCGCGATCACCACCTTCAACCCGGGAAACGCCTCCAACACGCCCCCGGCGATGAGGCGTGTGGCGGCCAGTTGCAGGTCGAACTCCCGGCCGATGATTCTGGCCAGGTCGTACTCCTGAAGGAACGCGTAGCCTCGTAGCGCCATCGCCGGGTGTACGAAAATCGGCAGGTCGAGGGCGGCGGCCTTCGCATAGAAGGCGTGGAGCCTCGGGGAGTCCAGGGGCAGCCCATCCACCTGCGAGGCGATGGCCACACCCCGGAGTCCTAGTTCGCCGACGGCGCGATCCAGTTCGCGCAGGCCGGCCTCCTCAAGCACAGGAAGATGGGCCAGACCGACAAACCGCCGGGGGCGGCGGCCCTGGATCTCCGCGAACCGGTCGTTGATCAGCCGGCAGTCGTCCAGGGGCGCGTCCCAGCCCAGGTTGCAGGAGAGAACCGCCACATCAATGCCGGCGATGTCCATATCCCGGAGGTGCTCTTCGACGTCGTACAGTTTGCTGTGGAGGGTGAACGTGGCCACGCCGCCCTGCACCAGGTCGCGGCGCTCGCCTGCCGCAAAGCCCCGGCGTTCGGCCAGTTCATAGGGCACGAAGTGGTGCTGAAAGTCGAGGATCATAGCGCTGCCCTGATAAGATTCTGGAGCGAACCGGGAAGTCCTATGACTCCACTCGCCTCTCCCGGTCCCCGCCCCGCGTGGCCGCGATCCCGGCGTACAGGAGTCTCCCAGTCACCCGCGGAGGTTGCCCATCAAAGGAGAGGTATCGCACCTGAAAGCGCTCTCGCAGCCGGGCATCGCCCGCCAGGGCCGCGAACGCCTCGTGCCAGTGGCGGCCCATCGGCACCTGCTCGAGCGCCTCGTCATCAAATGTCAGACCGACTTCGCGGGCCGTCGACACCACGAACCCTGCCCGCTCCACGAGGTCGCGCATCTCCCGGAGGGTCAGGAATTGGAATCCCGAACCCTGCGAGGGGCGGAAGGCCGCTACAAGGGAGCTGTGGAGCGCCAGGTCAAGGTCATCGACCGATTCAGCCGCGATGGGATCGAGGATGACCAGCCGGCCATCCTCCTTGAGCGCCCGGCCGGCCTCGCGAAGCCCTGCCAGAGGGTCGGCCAGGTGGTGGAGCGCGAAGGCGAAGAGGGCCACGTCGGCGGTCCCTCCGCGGATGGGCAGGTGCTCGGCGGCTCCCTGGATCAACCGGTAGCCCGCTGCCCCGGACCGTTTCGCCCCGGCCCGCTGCAGCATCGCCATGGCCGCATCCACGCCGACGACGCCGCCCGACGGCAGCAGGGGGAGCAGGCGCAGGGCGACTCTCCCCGTCCCGGTGCCGATATCGAGCACCCATTCGGCACCGCCGAGCGGGAGGAGGTCATCGAGCGCCCCGAGCAGGTGGGGATGGACGGGGCGGCGGTCAAACCGCTGTGCCTGCTCCGCGCTGTCGAACGGTCTCACGTGCGTCGCGCGCGCCACCGGTTCACCCGTCATCCGGCACGGATCACCACATCCACGAGCGCCGGGACTCGCTCCTCCTTGACGACGCGAATCGCGCGCCGCAGCGCCGGGCCCAACGCTTGCGGATCCTCAACAGGGCCTTCCCCGTGCAGACCAAACGCTCTGGCCATCCCGGCGAAATCCACCGGTGGTTCCTCTAGACGGATGCCGATCACCCGGTTCTCGACGGGCCGACCCCGCGCGCGCGCCATCAGGTCCTGGTGCACTTCGTCGTTGTAATAGGAGCGGTTGTTGCACACGACGACCAGCAGCGGAATCTTGTGGTGCGCGGCCGTCCACAGTGCCTGGGGGGTGTAGAGCAGGTCGCCGTCCGGCTGCAGATCGACGCACAGCCGACCGGTGGACCGGTGGGCCAGCGCCACACCGATCGACGCTCCCATGCCATAACCCAACCCCGCGCCTCCGCTGTATCCCAGATACTGATCTGGCTTCGTCCACTCCCACAGCGTTCGCGCCCACCCGCCTAGCGTGCCGTTGGCCAGGACCCAGTCCTCCTCCCTGATAGCTTCCCACACCTCATGCGCCAGCCGCGCCGGCGCGATAGGCATCTCATCCCAGCCCTGCTGCGCCAGGACCTGAGCCTCGCGGCGCAGCGCCTCGTGCGTTGCCCTGAGATGTTCGTAGCGGCCCCGGCGCGCCCCGTCGTCCTTCACGAGCGCTTTCAGCCGCTCGACCAGCGCGGGGAGCGCCAGTGAGGTATCCGCCAGGATAGGTAAGTCAACGGGAGTGAGCCGCTGGTAGTCCGCCACCCAGCTGCGCACGGCCAGATCGGCCAGCGTGATGTGGATGACCCCGGCCGCCGGGGAGACGAGCGGCTCGGACTGTCTCGTCGCGCGATCGACCCGAGACAGGGTACCGAAGAGATCCACAACATCCAGAGCCAGCACGACATCCGCATCCGCCAGCAGCGTGTCATCGACGCCCGTCAGGTCCAGGGGATGAGTGTTCGGGAAGTTGAAGCGCCCGTGCCGGTACAGGTCGATCTCGGGCGTG
>JANONS010000091.1:0-2237 GCA_031420915.1 Armatimonadota bacterium | reverse complement strand
CGGCCGTAGGCCGCATGCTCCGAGAGCCGGAGCACCTGCGAGGAGAGCGTCATCGTGTCCATGGTCCATCTATACCATGACGATCCGACGCCGTCTTGGAACGCTGCCTCGGCCCCGCAGGCCAGCCGTCCTCCCGGATCGCCTCTCTCCACGAGAAACGGTGCCCCCGGCAGTGCTGGCGCATCTGCTGGCCGGCTGCGAGCGGGGGCGTCGGCCGAAACGTCTCTCGGGAAATTCGTGTCAACTCGCTTGTTCGTGCGATGTAATCCAACTCGGTCCGGACCGAGTCCGAACCTCCACCCACGCCGTGTCACTCATTCGAAATCGTTTCACTAGGCGGTAGGGGTCAGCAAGCGCAGAGCCTCGCGCAGGATCGTCTCCGGTTCCGACATCCGGCCCATCCCCTCCCGGCCGGAGGCCAGCCGTCCGTACTCGGGCCCGACGACGCGGACGCCGCGGTCCCGCAGGGTGTCGAGGTGAGCGCGGACCGTGGGGTGGTCAGACATCAGGTCGCTCATCGCGGGGGCGACCAGAATCGGCGCGCGGGTGGCGAGCGCGGTGGCCGTCACCAGATCGTCGGCCAGCCCCAGCGCCAGTTTGGCCAGCGTGTGCGCGGTCGCGGGCGCGATGATGAGGAGGTCGGCGCGCGCCCCCAGCGTGACATGCGGCTCCGCCGACGGGTTCTCCGGGTCCCACATGTCGGTGAGCACCGGCTGCTGTGAGAGCGCCCGGAACGTTAGCGGACCGACGAATCGGGTCGCGGATTCGGTCATCAGGACGTGCACCTCGGCGCCCTCCTTTCTGAGGCCGCTCACGACATAGCCCACCTTATAGGCGGCGATGCCGCCGGTGACCCCGACCACGACCACCTTCCCCTGAAGGCTCATCGGCCTGCTCCAGTCACTCCTTCCCCAGGTGCCATGCGCGCGGCCAGCAGGGCGATCACCTCGACGATGTCATCCGCCGACCAGGACGCCGTATCCAGCACCAGGTGATAGGGGGAGAAATCGTTGATGTCGATCCCGTACAGGTCACGGAATCGCCGCCACTCGCTCGCTTCCCGGTCGCGCAGATCACCCTCCGCATCTTCATGATTCGTCTGCTCCCGCTGGGCGACCCGCACCGCGCGCACACGCAGCGGCGCCCGCAGCCAGACTTTCAGATCCGCGGCCACCATCCACCCGGCGAGCCGGCTCTCCACCACACACTGCCCGGCGCGGGCTAGCTCCGACTGGGTCCGATCTACCTCACGGTCGAGATCGGGCTCCTGCTCCGCCAACCGGTTCAACTCCAGGACAGAGAGCCCCCGCTGCCGCGCCATCTCCCGGAAACCCTCCCCCGCCGACAGGTACCGATAGCCGAGCCGCGCCGCCAGCGCGCGCGCGACGGTGCTCTTCCCGACGCCGATCGGCCCGCCGATGGCGATGATCACGAGGCCGGGCGGGCTCGGGCCTTCACTCCACCGGCTCCTCCACGGGTTCGCGCGCCACAAACCGGTGGGCCACCGTCTCCGGCTGTACGGCGGAGAGGATCACATGGCCGCTGTCCGTGATCACGACCGCCCGGGTGCGGCGCCCGTAGGTGGCGTCGATCAACATCGCCCGGTCTCGCGCGACCTGAATGATCCGTTTGATGGGCGCGGAGTCGGGAGCCACGATCGCGATGACGCGGTTGGCGGCCACGATGTTGCCGAACCCCACGTTGATCAGTTTCAGCTCCATGCGGTCCTCAGCGTCGGTGCCCGGCGGCGTCCCGATGCGGGGCGCGTCTATTCGACGTTCTGGATCTGTTCACGCAGGCTTTCGAGTTCGCCCTTGATCGCGATCACGGCGCGGGCGATCTCCAGATCGTTGGCCTTCGCCCCGATGGTGTGCGTCTCTCGCCCCATCTCCTGCAGGAGGAATTCGAGCTTCCGTCCGACCGCGCCTTCCGCCGCAGCCATCGTCTCCCGGAACTGCGTCAGGTGGCTGCCGAGACGGGTCAGCTCCTCTGTGATGTCGCTGCGCTCCGCGAACAGGGCAAGTTCGGCGGTCAGCCGCTCCTCGTTGACGGGGACCTCCGCCAGCAACTCGGTCAGGCGCTGCCGCAGGCGGAGGGTATACTCCCCGACCACCCGATGCGACCGCTCGCGGATCTCACCGAGCCGCGCCTCCACTCGGTCCACGCGCTCACGCGCGTCGGAGGCCAGGCGGCCGCCCTCCTCCTCGCGCATACGGATCAGGTCCTCCAGCGCCGCG
>JANONS010000090.1:0-2145 GCA_031420915.1 Armatimonadota bacterium | reverse complement strand
GGGGAGGTGCTCCTCCGGGTCATCGCCACCGGTGTGTGCCACACCGACCTGCACATCGTCGAAGGGGAATTGCCTCCTCGCCGCGCGCCCCTCGTCCCAGGACATCAGGTGGTGGGGGTGGTCGAGCGTGCCGGTCCCGGCGTGGAGATCCGGCTCGGCGACCGGGTGGGGGTGACCTGGCTCTATCGCGCCTGCGGCCAGTGTCCGGCCTGCCGGGGCGGGGCGCAGAACCTCTGTCCACACGCGCGGTTCACCGGCTACGACGTGGACGGCGGCTACGCCGACTTCATGATCGCCGACGCGCAGTACGTCTACCCGATCCCCGAGCAATTTTCCGACATCGAGGCCGCGCCGCTTCTCTGCGCCGGTATCATTGGCTACCGGTCGCTGCGGCTGGCGGAGGTCGAGCGGGGCGAGCGGGTCGGCCTCTTCGGCTTCGGCGCGTCGGCCCATCTGGCCATTCAGGTGGCGGTCTTCTGGAAGTGTGAGGTCTTTGTCTTCACGCGGAGCGCGGAGCACCGGAGGCTGGCGGAGGAGCTGGGGGCGGTGTGGACTGGCGCGGCCGATGACCGCCCGCCGGCGCCGCTCGACCGCGCGATCGTATTCGCCCCTTCCGGGGCACTCATTCCCCAGGCGCTCGGGGCCCTGCGGCCTGGCGGGACCCTGGCCGTCAACGCGGTCTACCTCGACCGCATCCCGGCGATGGACTACGGGCTGCTCTATGGGGAGCGTACCCTCCGATCCGTGACCAACCTCACGCCGCGGGATGCCCGTGAGTTTCTGGGGCTCGCGGCGGAGATCCCGGTGCGCACGGCGGTGGAGGTCTTCCCGCTGGAGGATGCGAACGCGGCGCTTCAGAAACTGAAGCGCCGCGAGATTGCGGGCGCGGCTGTCCTCGCTATCGCCACTTGATGGTACAGCCCTTGGGCGGCGTCTTCGCCAGCGCCGGCGGCCGATCCAGGAGCACCGCGTCGAGCGCCTCCCGAAGGAAGTGCTGCCGGACTGCCTGCGCGTCATCGACGTTGTCGTCGGGCGCCCCATGATACCGCAGGGTCTGGCTCGCGTCGAAGAGAAAGACCTCCGGCGTCCGGGTGGCCCCGTACTGCCGGGCCACCTCCTGGGTGGCGTCGAAGAGATACGGGAAGGGATAGGCGTACTCGCGGGCCCGTACCTTCATCTGTTCGAATGAATCGTCCGGGACTTTCTCCGGATCATTACTGTTGATCAGCACGAAGCTTACGCCCCGACCGGCGTACTCGCGCCCGAGGGCGATGATGCGGTTCTCCCAGGCGCGGACATAGGGGCAGTGATTGCACCAGAAGATGACCGCGAGCGCCCGGGCATTGGGAAAGGCCCCCGGCGAGTAGCTCTTTCCGTCGACGCCCTCGAGCGCGAACGGGATGATCTGTTGGTTCGTTGCCAGCGTCATGCCTCCACCTCTTTCTCTGATCGCTCGGCCGCCGCCCGCACGGCGCGGCGGATCAGTTCCGCCGAGGGGAGCGGGGAAGGGTGGCCGTCATCGAGGATGTATAACCGGCAAGTCAGGCCGCTCACAGATGTCTGGGCGGTCTCGGGCTGGATATCGCGCCCCTGCACACGGATGGTCGGGGACCCCGGGAATCGGAGGGTGCGGGCCGCGGCGTCGGTGGACACGTGGATCGTCGCGAGCTCCGCGTCGATCCCCTCCTCCTCCAGCACCACCCGCAGGCGTCCGAGCGCTTCCTCGTGGGAGGGACAGCCCTCCCAGTACAGAAAGTCGATGTGCACGGCGTCTCTATTATAGTCGGATGGCGCTGGATGGGGGAGAGGGATCATCGCCGACGTTCGCTCCGCCTGGTTTCGTCTCCATGTCGTGACCCGCTACCGTGTGCGGACGCCCGTGGAGCGGTGGCAGATCCAGGACCGGGTCCGGGTGGGCCTGGCGAGGATGGGTCACCGCGGGCGGATCCGGTTCTACGAGATGCCGGACGGCAGGCTCGCCTTCGCGGTGTGGACCGGCCTCCGGGCAGACGCTCAGCTGGTGGAGCGATTGCGGACCATCGATCGGGAGGACGGAGGGTGACGGACGATCACTTCTTGCAGTTATAGCAGTGGTTGCTGACCTTGAGGCTGAGGGTGCCGTCCACGCGGCCCAGGCCACGGAGT
>JANONS010000089.1:0-3101 GCA_031420915.1 Armatimonadota bacterium | reverse complement strand
CCACAAACGCCTTCTTGACGGCGATCGTGGTCCCAACACGGGAGGAATGGGCGCGGTAGCGCCCGTGTGGCTCGACGAGGAGACCGCAACGCAGATCACAGGGATCATGCGCCGCGCGGTGGAGGAACTGGCCCGCCGGGGCACGCCCTTCCGCGGCATTCTCTACGCGGGGATGATGCTCACGGAGGATGGCCCTCGGGTGCTGGAGTTCAACTGCCGCTTCGGAGATCCCGAGGCGCAGGTCATCCTGCCCCTGCTCATGAGCGATCCCGTGGAGATGCTGCTGGCTACGGTCCACGGGGACGTCGAGGAGATCCCTCTGCAGTGGATGGATGCGACGGCGGTGGGCATCGTCCTGGCCGGCGGGCGCTATCCCGATGGATCCGACCGTGGCACGCCGATTGAGGGCCTCGATGACGTTGACCATGAGGTGCTGCTCTATCACAGCGGCACAGTGGTGGAGCGCGGGCGCGTTGTGACCGCGGGCGGGCGGATATTCACAGTGGTTGCGCTGGGAAGGACGGTAGAGGAGGCCCGCGTCAGGGCGGTCGGGGCAGCCAACACCGTCCAGTTCGCAGGGAAGCAGTACCGGCGGGACATCGGACAGCAGCGTCTCCTCATGCCGGTGGTAGGGGGGGCGCCGGAGGCCGATGCCGCCTCTTCACCCGCTCCAAGGGTCGGCATCATCGTCGGCAGCGAGTCGGACCTCCCGTTGGTGGAGGAAGCCACACGGGTGCTGCGGCACTTCGATATCCCGTTCGAGGTCACGGTCGCGTCGGCACACCGCTCTCCGGAGCGAGCGCGCCGCGTGGCCCAGGAAGCGGAAGGGCGAGGGTGGCGCGTGATCATTGCGGCGGCCGGCGGCGCCGCCCACCTGGCCGGCGCCGTGGCTGCCCAGACGGTGTTGCCGGTGATCGGGGTGCCCCTCAATGCGACGCCGCTTTCCGGTCTGGACGCGCTGCTTGCGACGGCGCAGATGCCTCCGGGGGTTCCGGTGGCCACCATGGCGATCGGCGCATGGGGGATGCACAACGCGGCGCTGCTGGCGGTGCAGATTCTGGCGACCGCGGATGACGCGTTACGGGAGCGTTTCCGGGAGGGGAAGGCCCGACTGGCCCATCGTGTGGAAGAGCAGGCGGCGGCACTGGGATCTGGCCCCGAAGGTGGCCGGACAGGCCCGGGCGGGGGAGGCCATGCGTAGCGTGAGCGTGACGGCGGTCGTCGGTGGGCACTGGGGCGACGAGGGCAAGGGCAAGGTCGTGGATGCGCTCGCCGCGGAGGCCGATCTGGTCATCCGGTTCAATGGCGGGAGCAACGCGGGCCACACGATCGTGAACGAGCGTGGCACCTTCCGCCTCCACCTGATCCCGTCAGGCATCTTCTATCCCGGTGTGACCTGCCTGATTGGTCCCGGGGTGGTCCTCAACCCGGAGGCCCTGTTCGAGGAGATGAGCACGCTTGCGGCCGCCGGCGTGGACACCTCGGGCCTGCGGATCTCCGAGCGCGCGCACCTGGTCTTCCCCCACCATCTCACCCAGGACGCGCTGGAGGAAGAGGCGCGGGGCCGCCATGCGCACGGCACCACCCGCCAGGGCATCTGGCCGGTCTACGCGGACAAGGCGGCCCGCATCGGGCTGCGTGTCGGCGACCTGTACGAGCCGGCATACCTTGAGGAAGCCGTCTCGCACCTGGCTTCCCGGAAGGGGGCTCTGCTGGCCGGCCTCTACGGCAGAGGACGGCTCGACGCGGAGGAACTGCTGTCGCGCTGCGAGGCGTGGCGCGATCTCCTCGCGCCCTATGTCGTGGACTCGCACGCGCTCGTCATGGGGGTGCGGCGCGCGGGCGGGCGCATTCTGCTCGAGGGGACCCTCGGCGTGATGCGCGATCTGGACTGGGGCCTGTACCCTTACGTGACCTCTTCGACGTGTCTGCCCGGGGGAGCCGCCGCCGGGGCGGGAATCCCCGCGGGGCTGATCACACGGGTGATCGGGGTGGTGAAGAGCTACACCACCGCTGTGGGCGCGGGGCCGCTACCCACGGAACTGCGCGACGAGGCGGGCGACCGGCTGCGTGCAGCGGGAGAGGAATACGGGGCCAGCACAGGACGGCCGCGCCGGTGCGGCTGGTTCGATGCCGTCGCCGCCCGTTTCGCCGCCGAGGTCAGTGGTTTCACCGAACTGGCGGTGATGAAACTGGACGTGCTGGACGGGTTCGACCGGGTGAAGGTGTGCGTCGCCTACCGCGATCGCCACCAGCTCCTCACCGCGGTCCCGCGCACGGCGGTCATGGCGCGGGTTGAGCCTGTGTACGAGGAACTTCCGGGGTGGACGGACAGCGCCGGGTGCCGGAGCATCGAGGATCTTCCTCCAGAGGCTCACCGGTTCCTCGACCGCCTGGAGGAGCTCGTCGGCGTCCCGGTGACGCTCGTCGGCGTCGGGCAAGAGCGTGAGTTTCTGCTGAGGCGGAGCGGACCCGTCCCCGACCCACGGGCGTCGGAACCGGCGGTGGCGGAGGGCTGACATGCTTGATCGCTACGCGACGCCACAGATGCACGACCTCTGGGCGCCCAAGACACGCTTCGACCTGTGGCTTGAGATCGAACTCGCAGCCGTGGAGGCGCAGGCCGATCTGGGTCTCATCCCCCCTGACGTGGCGGCGCGCCTCCGCCGCGAGGCGCGATCCGGCAGCCCTGAGCGGATCGCCGAGATTGAGCGCACCGAGACCCATCACGACGTCGTCGCCTTCCTGCGCTCGGTGGCCGAAGAGACTGGGGAGATCGCGGGGTTCCTCCACCGCGGGCTGGGCTCCTCGGATGTGGTGGAAACCGCGCAGGCGGTGCTGCTCGTCCGAGCGGCCGACCTCATTGATGCGGCGCTGGATGAGCTGCTCGCCGCGCTGCGGGACCTGGCGCAGCGCCACCGCGCCACCGTGATGGCGGGACGGACCCACGGCGTCGTCGCCGAGCCGATCACCTTCGGTCTGAAAGTGGCCCTCTGGTCCACCGAGGTCCTCCGCGGCCGGGACCGTCTCCGGCGGGCGCGCGAGGGGGTGCGGGTCGGCAAGCTCTCCGGCGAGGTCGGCAACTACGCTCACCTCGACCC
>JANONS010000088.1:0-2249 GCA_031420915.1 Armatimonadota bacterium | reverse complement strand
CTACGCGAAACTGCCCCCCGACATCGCGGACCGCGAGGCGATGGTGCTGGACCCCATGCTGGCGACCGGCGGCTCCATCGTGGCGTGCGCCGATACCCTCAAACAGCACGGCTGCCGGACGATCCGGGTGATGGCGATCATCTCCGCCCCTGAGGGGATCAAGAAGGTGCAGCAGGCTCACCCGGACGTGGAGATCTTCACGGCGGCTATCGACGATTACCTCAATGACCACGGGTACATCGTCCCGGGTCTGGGGGACGCCGGGGACCGGTTGTTCGGGACGAAATGACGGGGCGCGGCGACAAAGTGATGGGACGGGCGCCAGTCCGCCCTGACTGGAACTCGTACTTCATGAGGATGGCGCATCTGGCGGCCAGCCGATCCACGTGCCTCCGGCGGCGGGTGGGCGCGGTCATCGTCAAAGACCGGATGGTGCTCTCCACCGGCTACAACGATACGCCCCGGGGCGTCCGGAACTGCGGTGAGGGCGGATGCGCCCGCTGCGCCAGTGACGTTGCGCCCGGGACAAGCCATGATACCTGTCTATGCCTTCATGCTGAGCAGAATTCTATTATCCAGGCCGCGTACCATGGTGTCGCCATCGCCGGCTCGACGATCTACGTCACCTACCAGCCCTGCCTGATCTGCGCGAAGATGATCCTCAACGTCGGCATCACCCGCATCGTCTTCGAAGGCGTCTATCCCGATCCCCTCGCCCTGGAGATGCTCAGAAACGCCAGCGTTGAACTCGTCCGCTACGCTGGAGAGGAAGTGCCCACCTAGCAGCCGCCGGCTCTAAAAGATCCACCGAAGGAGTAGCGCCGCAATCGCGGCGATCAGCGCGCAGACGGGAAAGGTGAGGACCCAGGCCGTCACAATCTCCAGGCCGACCCCCCACCGAACCGCGGAGAGGCGGCGCGTGGCGCCGACGCCCATGATGGCCGTGTTAATCGTGTGGGTGGTGCTTACCGGGATGCCGAGCTGGCTGGCCAGCGCGATGGCCGTAGCGGCCGCGGTCTCAGCGGCGAATCCCTGGTAGGGCTCCAGCTTCGTCAGGCGCAGTCCCATCGTGCGTACGATGCGCCACCCGCCGAGCGCGGTGCCGACGCCCATCGTGACGGCGCAGAGGAGGATCACCCAGAAGGGGATCCGGAACTCCGGCAGGACGCCCCCCAGCACGAGCGCCAGCGTGAAGACCCCGATGAACTTCTGACCGTCGTTGGACCCATGGCTAAAGGCCATGAAGGCCGCGGAGAGGATCTGGAGACGGCCGAACACCCGGCGGGCCAGCCCCAGGGGTGTCCTCCGGAACGCCCAAGATATTCCGATCAGCAGGGTGAACCCGCCCGCAAACCCGAGCACAGATGAGAAACCCAGCCCGATGATCACCTTGCGCCAGCCGTCCCAGAGCAGCGCGCCGGGACCGGCGGTGACAAGCGCGGCTCCAGACAGCGCCGCCACCAGCGCGTGGCTTTCGCTGGTCGGAAGCCCGCGGAACCAGGCCAGGGTGCTCCACGTCACGATGGCGAGCATGGCGGCGGCGATCGTGACAGTGTCGATGACCTCCGCGCGCACGATGCCCTTGCCGATGGTCGCGGCCACGGCGGTGCCGGCCGTCGCGCCCACCACGTTGAGCACCGTAGCCATGACCACCGCCACGGACGGTGGGAGCACCCGGGTCGAGACCACCGTCGCGATGGCGTTGGGAGCATCCGTCCAGCCGTTGACGAATTCAGCCGCGAGGACGAGCAGCAGAACGGGGATGAGGCCCGCAGGGAGCGCGAGATCCATCGTCACATGTTCTTGGTGTGGATGCCTTCGAGCACGTGGGCGACGTGTTCCCCCTGGTCGGTGGCCTGCTCCAGGGTCTCGTAGATCTCCTTCCACTTCATGATGTCGATGGGGTTGCCATCGCTGGTGAAGAGCCTGGCAATCGCGTCCCGTTGGACATGATCTGCGAGATTTTCCAGGCGGTTGATTTCGCGCAGCGCCCCGGCGACCCGATCGAGCCGGCGCAGGTTGCTCACCGCTTCGACGATCGCCTCGCACATGCTGACGATAATGTGCGCGAGTTCCTGCGCTTCGGGGGTCGAGTGTGGGATCTGGTAGACGGCCATCCGCGCCGAGGAGGCCTCGATCCAGTCCAGCACATCATCCAGCTGCTTGGCCAGAGCGAAGATGTCCTCGCGGTCGAGGGGGGCCACGAACGTCCGGTTGAGGCGGTCGATGATCGTGTGGGTGATCTCGTC
>JANONS010000087.1:0-6285 GCA_031420915.1 Armatimonadota bacterium | reverse complement strand
TCGATCGCGACATCAGCAAGCTCGAGCGCATCCAGAAGCCCTTCCCGCGCATCACCTACGAGGAGGCCATCCGCCTGGTGGGCCGCCAGTGGGGTGATGACCTGAAGGCGGACGATGAGGCCAGCCTGACCGATCGCTTCGGGATCGTCTCGGTCATCCGCTACCCGCGGGAGATCAAATTCTTCAACATGCTGAACACCCGTGAGAATGGCGGGGCCACGGTGGATTGTTGCGATCTCCTCCTTCCGCTGGCGGGGGAGACCTTCGGCTCGTCCGTACGAGAATTCGACCCTGAGATTCTCCGGACCAAACTCTACGGTTCCAGGATGTACCACCAGCTGGTCGAGGCGGGCGGCGACCCGCAGGTGTTCGAGCCCTACCTCGCCCTGTTTACACCCGCGGTGGTGCGGCGCGCCGGCTACGGTCTGGGCTTCGACCGCCTGATTCAATTCCTGTGGGGGGCGGAGGACGTCACCACCGTGATCCCCTTCCCCGTGACCGCGCAGTACGGCCTGCCCGAGTACGCTCTGGTCTCGTGAGGTAGCGGCAGTGTCGCAGGTGCACACCGTCGTGGAGCCCGGCCTGGCCGTCACGGTCGCGGGCATCACCTTCCCCACGCCGGTGCTGGCCGCCCCGGGACCGCTCATGTTCGGGCGGGAGGTGCAGAACGTCTATGACCTCCGCCGCTTCGGCGGCTTCATCACCAAGTCGGTGACCGTCGAGGCGCGGGAAGGCCATCCGCGCCCGCAGATCGTTGAGGTCGAGGGCGGCTGGCTGAACGCGGTGGGGCTGGCCAATCCGGGGTTGGCCGCCTTCCTCACCCGCGACATGCCCTTCCTGCGCACCCTCGGGATCCCGATCATCGTCAGCATCGCCGGCACCAGCGTCGAGGAGTTCGCCCTCCTGGCGGAGGTGCTCAACGAGGAGGAAGGCGTGGCCGGGATCGAGGTCAACGTCTCCTGCCCCAACGTGCAGGCGGGGATGCTCTTCGGGAGTGACCCGTCATTGACCGGCACGCTGGTGCGCACGCTCCGGGAGATCACCACGCGTCCCCTCATCGTGAAGTTGAGCCCGAACGTGACCGACATCACCCTGATCGCCCGCGCCGCCGCCGACGGCGGTGCGGACGCCCTGTGCTGCATCAACACGCTCCAGGGCCTGGCCATCGACGTGGAGACACGCCGGCCCCGGCTGGGCGCTGCCATCGGCGGACTCTCCGGACCGGCGATCCGGCCGGTGGCAGTCCGGATGGCCTGGGAGGTCGCGAGGAGCACGGGGCTGCCGGTGATCGGTGCCGGCGGCGTCGCCACCAGTAATGATGCGCTGGAGTTCCTCCTGGTTGGGGCGCGGGCGGTGGCGGTCGCCTCCGCGGTGATCGCCGACGCCCAGGCCGCCGTCCGCATCACGGAGGGGCTGCGGGAGTACCTGCGCAGCCATGCCATCGCAGATATCAACGACATCATCGGGGAGGCCAAGGGTCTTGCGTGAGCGGGGGCTCGCGACGCCTCAGTTAGTGGTGGCGCTGGACGTGCCGACTCTGGAGGAGGCCCGCCGCCTCGTGGCGCTGCTGCTTCCCGCAGTGCGCCGCTTCAAGATCGGGCTGGAACTGTTCACGGCCGCGGGGCCGGAGTCGGTGAACGCTGTCCAGGAGGCCGGCGGGAGCGTCCTCCTTGACCTCAAGTTGCACGATATCACGAACACCGTATCGGGAGCCGTGCGCAGCGCGGCCCGCCTGGGGGTGGAGATGGTCACCCTGCACCTCGCGGGGGGCGCGGCCATGGTGCGCGCCGCTGTGGACGCGGCCCGGGCGGAAGGCGGAACTCCACTGCTGCTCGGCGTGATCAGGCTGACGAGCGAACCGGAACCCATCGCGAACCCGGCACCCATCCTGGACCGGGAAGCCGCATCCCCCGGCGCGGCGTGGTCCAGAGTCGTTGCCGACGCCGCCCTCGCGGCTGCAACCCTCGGACTCGACGGGGTGGTGGTCTCCGCGCATGAGGTCCCGTGGGTGCGGGAAGCCTGCCCACCGGGATTTCTCACGCTGACGCCCGGAATCCGGCCGGAGGGTGCGGGGGCTGACGATCAGGCGCGCGTGGCCACTCCAGCAGAGGCGGCACGCGCGGGGAGCGACCTGATCGTCGTGGGGCGGCCCATCACCCGCGCGGAGGATCCCCTGCGGGCCGCGCTGGACATCTTGCGGGAGATGGAGCCTGCCGGCGCCCCGACGCGCGCCTAGTGTGGCGCGTCGAACCGAGGGAGCCTCAATGCGTGCAGCCATCTTCCAGCGGGGACACTTCCTGCTCCGGTCAGGGTTGCACAGCCCCGATTACATCCAGATCGCGCTGCTGCTGCAGGACCCGGTCGAGACGGCGCGGGTGTGCGGCGAACTCGCGGACCGCTTCCGGCACCTGGCGGTGGAGGCGGTGGTGGGACCCGCCCTCGGGGCGGTAGTGATCGCCTACGAGGCCGCGCGGCACCTCGGGGCCCGGGCCATGTGGACGGAACGGGTGGATGGGCAGATGATGCTGCGCCGCTCGTTCGCGGTCCGCCCGGGTGAGCGGGTCCTCATCGTCGAAGATGTGGTGACCACCGGCGGCTCCGTCCGTGAAGTGCAGCGCACCGTAGAGGCGGAGGGAGGCCGCGTGGTCGCCATCGGCGCCATCGTCGACCGCAGCGGCACGACGCTCGACTTTGGCGTCCCCTATGTTGCGACGCTGGTGACCGACGAGATGAAGACCTACCCGCCCGATGCCTGTCCCCTCTGCCGCGACGGCGTTCCCCTCACTAAGCCGGGAAGCCGGACGACGGCTACGCTGCACGAGGCCCAGACCGCCCAGAACTGATTGCACAACCTGACGGCACCATGGCGGGGCAGGCTGACGATCAGCAGCCCGCGCCGGTCCAGAGGGGAGTTAGTTCGCTGCATCGACATCCGAGGCTCGACCATTGGTGCCCGCCTCGGATGTCGGCGTAGCGATCCGAACACCGTTCCCGAGGCCTGGTGGCGGACGTTGACGTGCACTCTGAGGAGGTCAGCGCGGCCGTCTACCGCGGGCCCGGGCGAGTTTCGGCACCATGGCGGAGTACGGGTTGACGCAGATACCCGCCTGGCTGGTACTATAGATGCGCAATCGTGCACTCGTGTGGCGACAACGGAGGGTTTCCCCATGGCGACGAAGGCGGCACTGGCAACACTGAAGCGACCGCAGCAAGAGGACACCTGCGACGTCTATCACGTGGACGAGGCGAAAGTCCGCCACGTCCTCCGCATCATCGGCCCTGACCAGCGTTTCGAAAGCCTGGCCCGCATGTTCCAGGTCCTCGCTGATCCGACCCGCGCGAAGTTGTTGTTCGCCCTCGCCCAAGAAGAGCTGTGCGTCTGCGACCTCGCCACCATTGTGGAGCGCAGCCGCCCTGCCGTCTCTCATCAGCTGCGCCTCCTCCGCGATCTGAAGTTGGTCACATACCGCCGGCGCGGGAAGATGGCCTACTACCGGTTGGCCGATGCCCATGTCAGGCATCTGGTTCAGGACGGCCTGCGCCACGCGGAGGGGTTCTAGGCGTGGCACATGGGCACGGGGCGCGTCCGCGGCTCGGAGTCGAGTTCGAGGGATCCTGGTGGCGCTTCCCCGTGATGCGGGAGGCCCTTCTTTCGGGAGTGATCGTCGCAATCACCTGGGGACTCTCGCACCTCGCCGGGTTCCGGTGGCTGGAGCCGCCGGGGTACGCCCTGGCGATGGTCGTCGGCGGCAGCCATTTCTTCCGCGAGAGCATCGCCGGGCTGTGGCGGGAACGGGTGATCGGGACCGAGATGCTCATGAGCGCCGCTGCGATCGGCGCGGCCGTGCTCGGCCTGTGGGACGAGGCGGCCATCCTGGTCTTCCTGTACGCGACGGCGGAGGCCCTGGAGGAGTATGCCTACGCTCGAACCCGCTCGGCGATCCGGGCCCTCCTCGATCTGGCGCCCAAAGAGGCGCACGTGCTCCGTGCGGGGAAAGAAGAAACGGTCCCCGCTGCTGCACTCTGTCCGGGCGATCTCTGTCTGGTGAGGCCGGGAGAGGCCATCCCCACCGATGGCGTGATCCGTGAAGGGACCTCAGCCGTCGATGAGTCATCGGTCACCGGTGAGTCGATGCCGGTCGACAAAACGCCCGGCGACCGGCTCTTTGCCGGGACCGTCAACCGGCAGGGCGCGCTCGTGATGGAGGCGACGACCTCGTTCGAGGACAACACGCTGTCCAAGATCATCCACATGGTCGAGGAGGCGCAGGAGCAGAAGGGACGGGTTCAGCAATTCATCGAGCGCTTCGGCCGCAGGTACTCTCCGGGGGTACTGGCCGCGGCGCTGCTGCTCCTGCTGGTCCCGCCCTTCTTCGGCCAGCCCTTCTTGCCCTGGGCGCTCCGCGCGGTGGTGCTCCTGGTGGCCGCCGCCCCGTGCGCCCTGGTCATGTCCACACCGGTGGCGGTTGCCGCGGGCATCGGGATCGGCGGACGGCACGGCGTGCTGATCAAGGGCGGCATCCATCTAGAGAACCTTGGCCGCGTCCGTGTTGTGGCGTTTGACAAGACCGGCACGCTCACCGAAGGGACGCCGGAGGTCACCGACGTGGTTCCCAACGCTGGCGTCCGCCCTGAGACGCTCCTCGCCCTTGCCGCGAGCGTTGAGCGCCTCTCAGAGCACCCGATCGGCAGCGCCATCGTTCGACGGGCCCAGAGGGACAACGTGACGCTCAAGGCGGCCGGTGACTTCGAGGCGCTGACTGGCCTCGGGGCACAGGCACGGATCGACGGTCAGGTGGCCCTCGTGGGCAGTCCGGCCTTGTTCCAGGCACAGGGTATCGCCCTCGACGCCGTACAGCCCTCCCTGAAGCACCTCCAGGGACAGGGGAAGACTGTTGTCGCGGTCGGAGCGGACCACACGTTCCTCGGGCTGCTGGCGCTGCGCGACCGGATCCGGCCCGGCGTCAAGGAGGCGCTCGACACCCTGCATCGGGCGGGTGTCAAGGTGGCCATGCTCACCGGGGACAACGAGCGGACGGCGGCAGCGATCGCCGGGGAGTTGGGCATCGATCATGTCCACGCGGAACTCACGCCCAAGGACAAGGTCTACTACATTAAGCGGATTGAGACGGAGCAAGGTCCGGTGGCTATGGTCGGGGACGGCATCAACGACGCGCCGGCCCTGGCCGCCGCGACCGTGGGGATCGCCATGGGCGTCGCAGGTACGGACGCGGCCATCGAGGCCGCCGATGTGGCGCTGATGGCCGATGATCTTAGCAAGGTCACCTACGCCATCAGGCTCGGGCGGGTGGCACGGGTGATCAGCGCGCAGAACATCGTCTTCTCGCTGCTGGTGTTGAGTGTCTTGATCCCGAGCGCACTGGTGGGGGCCACGACCGTCGTCATCGCCGTGATCGCCCATGAGGTCAGTGAACTGATCGCGGTGGCCAATGGACTTCGGGTCGCCCGATGCAGGCCGACGTAGGGCGGTCCTTACTGCAGAAGGCGGCGCACCTGTTCGTATTCGTCTGCTGATATCTCCCCCTTCGCCAGCCGCAGTTGCAGCGTCGCCATCGCCTCAGACGCGCCGCCCTTCGTCCGGCGCAGCAGCAGGATCACCACGACCACCGATCCCAGCAGCAGTGCCCAGAAGAGGAGCGCCTGAAACGCCCACCACGAACCCATCGGCATCATGCCGCCCATCATGCCGCCCCGGCCCATCATCCCACTGCCCATCATCCTGCCCATCATGGCCATCCCCATGCCCATCATCTGTGTGCACACCCTGGCCATCTCGGCGATCTCCCCGTCCTCCCTGGGTGCGGCTGCCACGGGGACGGCGAGGAGCAGAAGCATGATCACTACCCACACCACCGGTATCCGCATCTCTGCTACCTCCCAGTCAGCAGTCGTTGAATGTGCTCGACCATCCACGCTTCAGGAACGGCCCCGACATGCTTTGCCACGATCCGTCCCTCCTGATCAATGATAAAGGTCTCCGGCACGCCGTAGACCCCAAAGTCGATGCTGATGCGACCTGTGCGATCCATGCCGTTCGGAAAGGTCTGACTGAACCGGCGGATGAACTCTCTGGCTGGACGTTCCTGATCCTGGATGTTCACGCCGATCACCACCACCCCGCGGTCCTTGAATCGTTCCCACACCCGTTGCAACCGCGGGGCTTCCTCATAACAGGCCGGGTAACACCACGAGGCCCAGAAGTTCACCACCAGAACTCGGCCCCGAAGGGTGGCGGTGTCCAGGACGCCCCCTGCGAACTGCGGC
>JANONS010000086.1:0-9208 GCA_031420915.1 Armatimonadota bacterium | reverse complement strand
CGGAGACGCTCCGCATGCTTGGCCTGAATGCCCGCCTTCGTCCCCTTGAGAAAGAACCGTTCCAGCCCCGCATGTTTGAAGGTCTTGATCACACGTCGAAGTGTAACCTGTAACGCCATAGGTTACAAGCCCTGGCAGCCGGGAGGCTTCGAGAGGGCATGACGGGCGAGGAGCTTTACGAGCCGATTACGGTGCTTTTACCAACCGTGTTTTTCACGCAGCCAGGTGATCTGCCCCGTGTGGTGGCGGCTATGCCACGCGTAGTAGCACAGAGCCGCGCTTAGACTAACGGTCTTTCCGATCTCGGGGTGCACGAACGATCTGGCAAACTGCTCCCCAGTCATGGAGCGCAGAAGCTGGACTCAGCGAGCGTGCAATGCCTCCAGCAGGGCGAATGGCGCTCGGACGTCGCCCGTGCGCGAGTCTTCCAGCGCGGCCCAGTGCCCCGCGTCATACGCCTTGATCGTCGGTTCCTCTTCGGTCAGCGTCCATTTGAATCGGACGTAGCTGTTCACATGGCTGTCCGCCAGATGGTGGATAATCTGACGGATGGTCCAGTTCCTGTACCGCGTATTGAGTTGCTGCTCCGACAGACCGGAGATCGCCTTTCGCAGAGCGGCTGGTGCGGTTTCGATCACCGCAATGAACTCGCTGCGCCGTTGTGAACCGTAGCGCTCCTCCGGCTCAAAGGCCCCTGCTGGATTCTGGGGAGCTTCCATTAGATAGACACCTCGCGCTTCAAAGCGCTCCCGGTACAGGACCTCGACACGCGGACGAATCTTGTCATTTCGGACATCGCTACCCGTTATCCTTCAACCGACTCGTAGTGCCGGACGCACCGGTCGAACTGGGTCAGCAGAGAAGCGGCTTCATCACTGACGACGGTGCTCACTGAGGAAGGTGTCCCGCTTCTCTAGGTGGGCTGGCGATAGGCCTGCTGCCGCGTCGCGCGCCTGGTCTCCCCACACGTCCCGGACCGCCCGGCGCAAGCCTGTGCTGCCGTCGATCACCCCCAACAGTCCGTCAGCGACGCGCAGGCCCCGGTCGACCACGTGGCGCAAGAACCGCGCGCAGACGTCGGCGTGCTCGGTGCCCGTTTGCACAAAGCCCAACAGGTGGGATACTTCTGTGCATGAGGGTTGACGTCTCTGTGCCTGCCACCATCGCCAACCTCGGGCCGGGATTCGACGCGCTGGGGATGGCCGTGGACGTGTACGACCGCTTTCACATCACCCTGGCGGAGCGGCCGGCCGTCCTCTTCCGGGGTGAGGGCGCCCCGCAACTCAGCCGGGAAGAGGCGCCCCTGGTGGCCCGGGCGGTGGAGGCGGTGGCGCGGCGGGTCGGGCGCGCCGCGGCGTTTGCCATCCAGGTGGACGCTGCGATCCCCGTGGCGCGTGGCCTCGGCAGCAGCGCCGCCGCCATCGTCGGCGGGCTCGTCGCCGCCAACCACCTCCTGGGTCTGCCGCTTGATCAGGCCGCTCTCCTCGACATGGCGGTCGCCCTCGAAGGGCATCCCGACAACGTGGCGGCCGCGCTGCTGGGTGGGGTGGTCGTTGTGGCGGCGGATGGCGAGGGCGTCCGGTGCGGACGGTTCCTGCCGCGGCTCGCCCTCGGCATCGTCCTGGCGGTCCCCCGCCTGGCCATCGCCACCGAGGAGGCGCGCGCGGTTTTGCCGCGAACCGTTCCTCTATCGGACGCGGTGTTCAACCTGTCGCGGGCCGCGCTCCTGGTGACGGCGCTCTTGACCGGGGATGCATCGCTGCTCCCCACCGCCCTGGACGACCGGCTGCACCAGCCGTATCGGGCGCGGCTGCTGCCTGGGATGGGAGAGGTGATTGCGGCGGCCCGGGAGGCGGGCGCCTACGGTGCGTGTCTGGCGGGGTCGGGCTCCACGATCGCGGCCTTCGTTTCCCCTGACCGGGCGGTGGCTGTGGGGGACGCGATGCGGGAGGCGTTTGCCCGGCGCGAGGTGGCGGCGGAGATCCGCGCCGTGCAGGTGGATACGCGCGGAGCCGTCGTGAACGAGTAACCGGAACGTCTTGGAGGAGGGGCATGCCAGCGATCGGCTTGCAGTGTCGCAAGTGCGGACGGCAGCATGACCTCGGCCCGTTCTACGTCTGTGCGGAGTGCCTGGGTCCGCTGGAGGCAGTCTACGCCGATGCCGGAGGAAACCCCGAGACGCTCCGCGCCCGGATTGCCGGCGGGCCGCGGACGCTGTGGCGCTATGCTGACCTCCTGCCGGTGGCGTACGATCCGGCGGTGGATCTGGGGGCGGGGCTGACGCCGCTCGTGCCCGCCCGCAACCTGGGGCAGGCGCTCGGGCTGCGGCACCTCTATCTGAAGAACGACTCATGCAACCCCACGTGGTCATTCAAAGACCGGGTGGTCGAGGTGGGCATGGCCGCGGCGCGCCAGTTCGGGTTTAAGGTGGTGGCCTGCGCCTCAACCGGCAACCTGGCGAACGCCGTCGCGGCCCATGGGGCCCGGGCATCCATGCCCACCTGCGTCTTCCTCCCTCGGGGTCTGGAACGGGGCAAGCTCCTCCTGTCCGCGGTGTACGGCGCCACCATCGTCGAGGTGGAGGGCACCTATGACCAGGTGAACCGCCTCTGCGTGGAGATTTCCGAAGAGCATCCCTGGGCGTTTGTGAACGTGAACGTCCGCCCGTACTACAGCGAGGGAGGCAAAACCCTGGGGTACGAGGTCGCCGAGCAGCTCGGCTGGCGGCTCCCCGATCACGTCGTGGTGCCGATGGCCTCCGGCAGCCTGCTCCTGAAGATCGCGAAGGCCTTCGGCGAACTCCAGCGGTTCGGGCTCGTGGAGGACCATGCGGTGCGCGTGCACGGCGCGCAGGCGGCGGGGTGCGCGCCCATCGTCACCGCGTTCCAGGAGGGGACGGATGTCATTCGCCCCGTGCAGCCGCGGACGATCGCCCATTCGCTGGCCATCGGTACTCCCGCGGACGGGCGTGACGCGCTGGAGGTCATCCGGTCCACCGGTGGAAGAGCCGAGGGGGTGACCGACGCGGAGATCGTCGAGTCCATGCGGCTGCTCGCCGCCTCCGAGGGCATCTTCACCGAGACCGCCGGAGGCGTGACGATCGGCGCCCTGCGGCGGCTGGCCGCGAGCGGCCGGATCGATGAGGACGCCACCGTGGTCGCCTACATCACCGGGATGGGGTTGAAGACGCAGGAGGCGGTGGAGGAGACCTTGCCCGAGACCGTGCAGATCCCCTCGTCGCTCAGGGCCTTCGAAGCGCACGTGCTGCCGCGCCTGGACCGCTTCCCGGCCGGGACGGGGAACGCGGCCCGCCCGGTCGGCGCAGAGCCGGCGAGAGGGGGAGGGTAGTGCCCACCGTCCGCATTCCGACGCCGCTCCGGCAGTACACCCAGGGAGCTCGCACCGTCTCGGTCGCAGGGAGCACCGTGGCGGAAGCGATCGAGGACCTGGAGCATCAGTACCCCGGCATCAAGGCGCGGCTGCTCGAAGGCGACGGGCACCTCCACGCCTTTGTCAGCGTCTTCGTGGACGGCGAGGATATCCGGCTGGCCGGGGGGTTAGCGACCCCCGTCGGCGCGGAGTCCGAAATTTCCGTGATCCCGGCGATGGCCGGAGGGGACCATGTCCCGATCCCCTTCCGCCCCGCCTGAGATCGTCCGCCGCGCGGACGCGCTCCGCCGGGAGATCGACGAACACAACTACCGGTACCACGTCCTCGACGCGCCGACGATCAGCGACCGGGAATACGATGCGCTCCTGCGGGAACTCCGCGACCTCGAGAGCCGGTTTCCTGAGCTTCAGATCCCCGAGTCACCGACCCAGCGGGTGGGCGCGCCGCCGTCGGAGGCCTTCGCCGCGGTGGTGCACCACCAGCCGATGCTCAGCCTGGCGAATGCCTTCAGCGAGGAGGAACTCGACGCCTGGCACCGCCGCCTGACGAACATCCTGGGTGAGGTCCCCATCGCCTTCGTGTGTGAACTGAAGATCGACGGGGCCGCCGTCTCACTCATCTACGAGGGCGGGCGGTTTGCTCGGGGGGCGACGCGCGGCGACGGGCGGCGGGGGGAGGATGTGACGCCGAACCTGCGGACGGTGCGCAGCCTGCCCCTGCGTCTGCGGACGGCTCAGCCTCCGCCGCTGGCGGAGGTGCGGGCAGAGGCCTTCCTGACGCGGGCGTCCCTGGAGGCCATCAACCGGGAGCGGGCTACGAGGGAGGAGAGCCTCTTCGCCAATCCCCGCAACGCGGCGGCGGGGTCGCTGCGCCAGCTCGACCCGCAGATCACCGCCGCACGGCCGCTGGACCTGTTCGTCTACGGCGTGGGCGCGGTCGTGGGAGTGGAGCTGCGCACGCAGAGGGACACGCTGGCGTGGCTGCGCGACGCCGGGTTCCGGACAAACCCGCACACGGGTCTTTGCGCGACCCTCGACGAGGTGAAGGCCTACATCGCCGTGTGGACGGCGCGCCATCACGACCTTCCCTATGAGACCGACGGGGTGGTGATCAAGGTCGACGCCCTCTCGCAGCAGTCGGAGCTCGGCGCCACGAGCACGGCCCCCCGCTGGGCGCTGGCCTACAAGTTCCCGGCGGAGCAGGCCACGACGCGCGTCCGGGACATCCGGGTCTACGTGGGACGGACCGGGGCGCTGACCCCGACCGCGCATCTGGAGCCGGTAGCGGTCTCAGGCGTGACGGTCACGAGCGCCACGATGCACAACCAGAATGAGGTCCGCCGGAAGGACGTGCGGATCGGCGACTGGGTCATCGTCCAGCGGGCCGGGGAGGTCATCCCGGAGGTGGTGCGGGTGCTCACCGACCGCCGCACCGGTAGCGAGCAGCCCTTCGTGATGCCCGAGCGATGCCCCGTCTGCGCGACAGCCGTGGTCCGGCCGGCCGGCGAGGCGGTGACGCGCTGCCCCAACGCCGCCTGCCCGGCGCAGGTGATGGAACGGCTGTTTCACTTCTGCGCCCGCGGGGCCATGGACATCCAGGGACTCGGCTGGAAGACCATCGCCCAGCTGCTGGAACGCGGGCTGATCACCGACGCGGCGGACCTCTACCGCCTGCGGAAAGCCGACCTGCTGCAACTCGAGCGGATGGCGGAGAAGTCCGCAGAGAATCTCCTGCAGGCGATCGAGCGCAGCAAGCAGACAACCGTGGCCCGGTTCCTCTACGCGCTGGGCATCCGCCACGTCGGCTCCACCATCGCGGAGATCCTGGCCGCGTACGTCGGCGAGATTCAGACCGTGATGGATGCGCCGTTTGAGACCTTGCGGGATGGACCCGGCATCGGCCCGGTGATCGCCGAGAGCGTCGTGGCGTTCTTCCAGGATCCCGACAACCGCGCGCTGGTCGAGCGGCTGCTCCGGGCAGGCGTCACCCCTGCTCCCGCGGATCGGTCCCCGGGCGGCCCGCTCGCCGGCCGCGAGTTTGTGTTCACCGGGACCCTGGCTCGCTTGACCCGGCCGGAGGCAGAACGCCGCGTCAAAGCCCTGGGCGGGAGAGTCGCCGCCAGCATCACATCGAAAACTACCGATGTCGTCGTCGGCGAGGAGCCCGGCTCGAAGGCGGCGCGCGCCGCCAGGCTCAACATCCCCCTCCTCGATGAAGAGGCGTTTCTGGTATTGACCGGGAGCGGGAGCGACCCGTCGTGAAGCGGACGCTCGCCGCCCTCCTGCTGATTTTCATCCCCCCGCTCCTGTGGTGGGTGTTCATCCGCCCCGTGCCGATCCAGGTGACGGTGTATTTCACCCGGTCCGTCGAGAACGAAGCGACCCTGGCCCCTGTCGTGCGTACCGTGCGCGCCCGCAGCGTGGAGACGAAGCTGCGTGAGGCGTACCGGGCGCTGCTCGCCGGCCCGACGGCGGAGGAGCGCGCCGGGGGGCTCGATAGCGAGATTCCGCCTGGGACCGCGCTGCGAGGGATCGCCGTGGGCCGCGGGGTCGCGGTGGCCGACTTCACCGCGGACCTGGAGCGAGGCGGCGGTTCCTCCAGCATGCAGGGGCGTGTCTGGCAGATCGTCTACACGGGTACACAGTTCTCTGGCGTCCGCCGCGTGCAGATCCTGATCGAGAGGCGGGAACGGACAGCGCTGGGAGGAGAGGGTGTGCTGATCGAGGAGCCGATCGCCCGCCCGGCGGAGGTCCCGAGGTTTTGAGCGCCCGGGCGGGAGGAGTGCGCTTCGCCACGCAGAAGCCGGTAGGCGACCCACGACCATGAGCAAAGAGGTCTACGCAGAGGAGATCGAGGCATTCCTCGAGCGCCTGGAGGGGATCGCGTCCGCCCGGGTCGTCGCCAACGAGGAAGGACAGATCGACCGCGTCTTCCTGACGACCGAGACGCAGCGAGATGACGGGGCGCTGCGGCGGCAGATCGGGGCCGCGCTGATGAGTCAGTACGGCCTGCACCTGGAGGGGTGGCGCCTGCATGTCGCGCACCTCCGTCCCGAACCAGGGCGCCTCGCGCCGGCGCGGTTCCGCCTCTTTCGCATCGAGGAGACGCTGACCGAGACCGCGACGCGGGTCCTCGTGGACCTGCGATACGAGCGCGAGGGGGCTCAGAAGACCGCGATCGGCATTGCGCAATCCCCCTCCGGCGCGGCCTTCCGCCTCCGGACCGTGGTCCAGGCGACCCTGGAGGCGATGCGGCCGGTGCTGGAGGAGGTGGGCTGGAAGGCCCATCCGGAGTCGGTGGCCATCGTCCCGTTCGCGGGGGTGCGGGTGGCGCTGGTCGGGATCTCGCTGTCCAGCCCGCGCGGCGCGCCTGGGGCCCCACAGGTGTACGTCGGCGGCGAGGTGGTGCGGCTCAGTGAGACCGAGGCCGTGGTACGGGCGGCGCTGCGCGCCCTGGGTCAGGTCATCGAGGAGGAGCCGCCACCCGCTGCGGGGGACCGCTGGAGCCGGCTGGAGGCGATCCGGGCCCACTATCACCGCCTGATCAGTCTCCCACAGATTGCAGCGCCGGCGCCGGAACCGGTGGAGGCCCGGGCCGCCAGCGCCGGGGAGCTGCCGGCTAATCCCGATCAGGCTCCGCAGGTGACCGGCGCGGCGCCCGACGGCGCGCCCGCGGGCGCGATGGAGTCGGTCGACGTCGTCGAAAACGTTGAGGAGATCCGTCCGGAAACTGAGGGAGGTGCAGCGGTGTCGACACGGGAAGAGCCCTACCGCGCCGAGGCGGGCCGGGTGGGCGGGCGTGGATCCATGGAGGACGACTATTACCGCCGCCTCATCCAGAGCGGTGCGGCGGTCCACATCCGCTGCCGCGACGGGTACGAGATCCCGGAGGCGGTGGTCAAGGACTTTGGCACCTACAGCGTGATGATCGAGGCTCGGGGCGTGGAGGAGCTGGTCTTCAAGCACGCCATCATCTCAATCCGGCCCCGCGCCGCGCTGCCGCGCGACACCGCTATCCAGGCCTGACAGCGGGATTCCGGCAGGTTCCCGGGCAGGGGTGATGGACCGGCTCGACGATCTTCGCCGCCGCCTCGAGCGCGTCGCCGCGATGGGTGGGGAGGAGCGCATCCGCCGCCAGCACGACGCCGGCAAACTGACGGCGCGTGAGCGGCTCGACCTTCTGCTCGACGCGACCTCGTTTGTCGAACTTGACCGCTTCGTCACACACCGCGGGCAGGAGTTCGGCCTCGACCAGGCCGAGGCCCCGGCGGATGGGGTCGTCACCGGACACGGGACCATCAACGGCCGCCCGGTCGCCGTCTTCTCCCAGGACTTCACGGTGCTCGGGGGGTCGCTCGGCGAGGGGCACGCGCAGAAGATCGTCAAGCTCATGGACCTGGCGATGAGCACCGGCATGCCGGTGCTCGGCCTGAATGACTCCGGCGGCGCGCGGATTCAGGAAGGGGTGGCGGCGCTGGGCGGCTACGCCGAGATCTTCCTGCGCAACACGCTTGCCTCGGGGGTCGTGCCGCAAATCTCGGTGATCATGGGGCCCTGCGCTGGCGGCGCCGTCTACTCCCCAGCGATCACCGACTTTGTGATCATGGTCCGCGGCACCTCCTACATGTATGTCACCGGTCCGCAGGTGGTCCGGGCGGTCACGCGCGAGGAGGTCAGTCACGAAGCACTGGGCGGCGCGGAGGTGCACGCTGCGAAGAGCGGTGTGGCCCACTTCGTCGCCGAGGATGACGAGGACGCGCTGGCGCTCGTCCGCCGCCTGCTGGCCTATCTCCCGCAGAACAACCTGGAGGACCCGCCGCGCGCGGAGGCCACAGATGATCCGGCGCGCATGGACGACGCGCTGAACACGCTCGTCCCCGAGGAGCCCACCCGCCCCTACGACATGCATGAGGTCATCCGACGCGTCGTCGACCACGGCGACTTCCTGGAGGTGCACCGGGAGTTTGCCCCTAACCTCCTCGTCGGGTTTGCGCGCCTCAATGGCCGCTCCGTCGGCGTCGTCGCGCAGCAGCCGCAGGTTCTGGCCGGGGCGCTCGACATCGACGCCGCGGTGAAGGGGGCCCGGTTCATCCGCTTCTGCGACGCGTTCAACGTCCCGCTCGTCACCTTCGTCGACGTCCCGGGGTTCATGCCGGGGACCGCACAGGAATCCGGCGGCATCATCCGGCACGGGGCGAAGCTGCTCTACGCCTACTGCGAGGCCACCGTGCCGAAACTGTCGGTGATCACCCGCAAGGCGTACGGCGGCGCCTACGACGTGATGAGCAGCAAACACATCCGCGGCGACCTCAACCTGGCCTGGCCGACCGCGGAGATTGCGGTGATGGGCCCCGAGGGCGCGATTGACATCATCTTCCGCAAGGAGCTCGGCGAGGCGGAGAATGCCGAGGAACGCCGCCGGGAACTGGTGGAGGCCTACCGCGCCCAGTTCGCCAATCCCTATATCGCGGCGAGCCGCGGGTACATCGATGACGTGATCGAACCCCGCCAGACGCGTCCCCGCCTGATCGCGGCGCTCGAACTGCTCCAGAACAAGCGGCAGATCAACCCGAAGCGCAAGCACGGGAACATCCCCTTATGAGCCCAAGGTCATGAGCGTGGCGCCTCGGTCGGCGGCGCGGTCTGGGGAAGAGGCCGGTAGTAGGAGTTCCCCGCCGCCCTCCACTCGCGGACCATCTCACGGAACTCCGGTCCCATCGGATCAATCCCGCGCATCGGCAGCGTCCCGCGCCTGATCGTAAAATCGTGCGGCGCGAGCGCCCCGGCACGCAGGAAATGCCGCTCGGCGGCCTCCAGG
>JANONS010000085.1:0-3161 GCA_031420915.1 Armatimonadota bacterium | reverse complement strand
TCGGCCTCCGCGATCGCCCTGCGCATCTCGGGCGGCGGCAGGGTGACCGTATCGCTCCTGAGGTCTACCGTCTTCACCGTCGCAACAAGAAAGGGCCCCGGCCTGTTCTACCCTCCGGCAGCAGGCCCGGCGGCCCTGGTCTCACATGCGTCCTTCGCTTAACCGGAGCGTTCCCACAGGGACTGGTACGTCTCTCCGCCCCGGATCGCGGCCACGACTTCCGCCTTCTCCTCCCGCTCGAGATCATTGAACACGTTCTTGCAGGTTTCCAGCATCTCCTCGCCGCCCAGGCTGACCAGCCGCGCTTCGATCTTGTCCCACAGCCCGGAGGCCCGGAACGTCTCCATCTGGCGCGGCCACATGAACGACATGATCTTGTCTGGCAGGGGCAGCCGCGGCCGCATCTTCTTCAGCGCCTTGAACCGCTCCTCCACAGACGACGCCTTGGGGACGATGGCGATGAGCGGCCCTTCGCTCTCGCTCGTCCGGGCGTCTATGAGGAGGCGCTTGTCGAGGATAGCGAAGCGTACCACCAGGACTTCCGCGGCGTCGATGACACGAGCCACCTCGTCCAGGTCGAGTCCGTAGTCGTCCATACGCGCCAATTCTACCGACAGCCGTCTGCGAGGGTCAAACGGCGCTGCGGGCCGTGGTGCGCTGCCGAAGCGCCTCCAGCTTCAGCCGCGCGGCGCCGGAGTCGATCGCTTCCCGCGCCTTCGCGATCCCCTCGGCGATGTCAGCCGCGCGCTCCGCCAGGTAGAGACGCAGCCCCGCGTTCAGGCAGACGAGATCGCGGCGCGGCCCGGGCTCGCCCTGCAGGACGGCCTCGCAGGCCTGGGCGCTGTAGGTGGCGTCACCGCCCGCCATCTCTTCCGGCGATGCCGGGGCCAGTCCGTACTGGCTCGGGTCCAGGCGGTACTCTCGCATATCGCCGCCCGCCCACTCGAACACCCGGCAGGGACGGGAGGCCGGCGCGTCCTCGTTCCCCTCTATCCCCTGGACGATCATCACCCGCTTGAAGCCCATCTGGGTGGCCGCCGCCAGCATCTTCTCCAGGTACGGCATGTGGGTCAGCCCGATGAGGCCGTAGGCCGCCCCCGCCAGGTTGTACAGCTTCTCCACCGTGTGGATGTTGCTGCGCAGCGCGATCTCCTCCCGCACCTCTCTCAGAGCGTAGAGGTCGGGGACGAAGCGGGCGGAGCGCATGTAGCCGAACCCTACCTCCTCGATGCTTCGCTGTACCTCTTCCGGTTCGGCGTCAACGTCGACGCCCAGCGCCTCCAGCACGTCGCCGACGGGGACGCCATGCTTGGGGCCCAGACCCTTCTCCCCGTGCATGACCACCGGCAGGCCGGCCGCGCAGGCGACGATGGAGGCCGCCGGGCTGACCACGAGGCTGCGCTTGCGGCCGTCGTAGGGGCTGCCGATGTCCAGCAGCCCTTCGACCTTGGGGGAGATGCGGCGGGCGTGGGCGCGGACGGCGTCGGCGAAGCCCAGCAGCTCCTCCGGAGACTCCCCCTTGAACCGCTCGATGAGGAGGAAGCCGCCCATCTGGGCGCGAGTGACCTCCTGGCGGAGGACCATCTCCAAGGCGTCCCGCGCCTCCGCGCGCGTTAGGTCGCGGGCCGCCTTCGGCCCCTGGCCGATCTCGCGGATGTAGTAGCGCATACGCTCGAACGGGGAGTCATCGGCGGGTCGGTCCTTCGCGTACTGCGCCATGGCGACTAAGCGCGCATCGCCTCGGGGTCCAGCCCCAGGCTCTCGCACCACTCGCGGTACGCGAAGGGGGACACCTCCGAGGGCTTTATCTCGCTGCGGCCACCCCAGAAGACGTTCGTGTAGCTCACCGGGATCCCTGCAGACGCGAGGTGGGCGTCGATCGCAGCCTTGTGCGCCAGTAACGGTGCCTTGTCTGTCCCGTGGGCCACGCCCATGATGTTAACGTTGCGGAACTCCGGCCCAGCCTCACGCCAGTAGCAATGCGTCAGGATGTGGTGCCTTCCCACCTCTCTGCCCGCCTCGATCTCGCGCCCTGAGGGCACTGCCCAGTGGAACAGCGCGTTGTATCGGGTCACGCGCTGGCCGCCGGCCACGGGCTTGACGTGCTCCAGAAACGTGGAGAAGCGGCCGATCACTCCGCGCCGGTCTAACGACTCGGCGACCTCGCAGAACTCATCGAGTGGCAACCCCGCCTCCTCAGCACGCCGACGCCATAGCTCCCGCACGATCTCCTGCGGCGAGAACTCTCGCTTCATCGCCATCAGCACTCGCCACTCCAGGTCGCTCAGCTCAGCGACGCGCGTGTATGTGACGTTTGAGGGTACGTTCGCCTTGCTGCCGGGCTCCATGCCACGGCGGCGGGTGTGGCCCACGCCCAGCACGAACAGCGCCTTCACCGGCATCAGGCGGTAGCGCTCTGCACCCGTCTCCGCCGCCAGGAAGTCGCAGTGCTTCTCAATAGAGTAGCCCTGCGGCACCTTGATGGTGGTCCACAGCCGGTAGGCTGACCCCGGCGATGCGCTGTCGGTCGTCCGAACTACCACATGGCCGCTGAACGGGTCCTCATTGAACATGTAGTCGAACGCGGCCTGTAGCTTCTCCTGTGGCGCCTGCCACGCCACTAGCGCGCCTGACGCCAGGTTCGTGGACAGCAGCGTTTGGCGGACCCTGCGGATCACGCCGACTTCCAAGAGACCCCGGACCCGCTCGACTACAACATCGATCCCAACACCGGCGCGGTCAGAGATCTCGCCGAGAGGATCGCGCTGGAAGCCCTCGATCTCATCCTCGGACACCGCCAGGATGGCGGTGTTAATCGGGTCGTCGAGGTTCACGGGGATGGTGGGCGTAGTCATGGGAGCGGCTGGCGCTAGGAGTAGCGCTCCTCCTGCCAGGGATCGCCTCGCATGTGATAGCCGTACATCTCCCAGAAACCCGCCTCCTCCTTCTCCATGAACTGTAGTCCTCGCAGCCACTTGGCGCTCTTCCAGAAGTAGAGGTGCGGCACAACCAGGCGGACCGGCCCGCCGTGGGAGGGCGCCAGCTCCTTGCCGTCGTGCTTATAGGCGAGGAGGACGTTTTCCCGCATGAGGTCTGACAGCAGCACGTTCGTCGTGTAGCCGCCGTAGCAGTGCGCCATCACCTGCGTCGCGCTGGGCAGC
>JANONS010000084.1:0-2746 GCA_031420915.1 Armatimonadota bacterium | reverse complement strand
CGATGCCACTGACGGACAGGGGTCCGCGCAGATGCTCGCGGTGCCGGTACCGGTGGACTTGAGCGCCGCTGAGGCAGGAGTCCTGGACGAATTCCTCCCGGCTTCCGCGCGGCTCGGCTTCACCCTGGAGCCATTCGGGGGATCCACCCTGCTGGTGCGCGCAGTCCCTGCCGCGCTCGTCCGCCGGTCGCCGGAGGCGATCGTCCGTCGGGCCCTGGCTGCTCTGATCGAGCCGCGTGACGGCGACGAGGCGATCCAGCGCCTGGCCATCGCCACCGCGTGCCACACCGCGGTCCGCGCCGGCGACGTTCTCACGGCGGAGGAGATGGCCGCCCTGCTCCGCGATCTGGCAGCGACCGAGGATCCCTTTACCTGCTTCCACGGCCGCCCGACCATGGTCCGAGTCTCCCGCGAGGCACTCGAGCGGTGGTTCCTCAGACGTTGACCGCCTGCTAAGTGGGCGCCGGTGATCGTCATCTGACCGAGCCGCTGCTGGTCGTCATCTGCGGAGCCACGGCGACGGGCAAGAGCGCCGCCGCGGTTGCGCTGGCGCCGCAGATTGGCGGGGAGATCGTCGCCGCCGACTCGCGCACCGTCTACCGTGGAATGGACCTCGGCACGGCCAAGCCCTCCACGGCCGCGCGCGCAGCGGTCCCCCATCATCTGCTCGACGTCGCCGATCCCCGCGAGGTGTTTACGCTGGTGCACTACCAGCGCCTGGCCACCGAGGCGATCGACGCGATTCACGCGCGAGGACGGGCGCCACTGCTCGTGGGTGGGACGGGCCTCTACATCCGAGCGGTGGTCGACGGGCTCCGGATCCCGCACGTCCGACCTGACTGGTCATTCCGTCAGCAGGCCGAAGTACAAGAGCGCGAGCGCCCCGGCACGTTGCATGAACGGTTGCAGCGTCTCGATCCCAGAGCCGCGGAGCGCATCCACCCCCGCAACGTACGCCGGCTGATCCGCGCGCTGGAGGTGACCGAGCAGACGGGGCGGCCGATCTCCGCGCAGCAACGAGCGCAACTGATGCCCTGGCGGGTCGTCATGATCGGTCTGCGGATGCCCCGCCCCCTGCTTGATGCACGCATCGATCACCGTGTCGATGAGCAGATCGCGCAGGGTCTGGTGGAAGAGGTGCGAGGATTGATCGCCGCGGGGGTCCCGCTGGCGGCGCCTGCCATGCAGGGGCTGGGCTACAAGGAGATCGTGCCGCACCTGGAAGGCCGCCTCCCGCTGGAGACCGCGGTGACAGTACTCAAGCGCAACACCCGGCGCTACGCCCGGCGGCAGGAAACCTGGTTTCGCCGGGACTCCCGGATTCGTTGGCTGGACGCGGGCCACGCCGCGCCTGAGGTGGTCGCGATGACCATCCGTGCTATGCTAGCCATGACCGCACAAACCTGATCGTCGGACGCTCGAAGGCGTAGGGTGATGCGAGGCGATACGAGGGAACAGCGGAGCATGCAGGCAGCGCGACTGGCGAAGATCGGCGCCTACCTGTTCGCCGACCTCGACCGGAAGCAGGAGGAACTGCAGGCGAAGGGCGTCGACGTCATCAACCTAGGCGTCGGCGACCCCGACCTGCCCACCCCCGAGCACATCATCGAGGCCCTGACCCGGGCGGCGCGCGACCCGCAGACGCATCGCTACCCGCCCTACGGCGGCATCCGAGACTTCCGGGAAGCAGTCGCAGCGTGGTACCGCCAGCGCTTTGATGTGACACTCGACCCCGACACAGAAGTGCTGGCCCTGATCGGCTCCAAAGAGGGTCTCGCCCACCTGCCGTGGGCCGTGCTCAACCCGGGCGAGGTCACGCTCGTGCCCGACCCGGGGTATCCGGTCTACCGTACGGCGACCATCCTGGCAGAAGGCGAACCCGTCGCGGTGGCGCTTCACGCGGACCGCGGCTTCCTGCCCGATCTCGGTGCCATCCCGCAGAGTGTGGCCCGCCGCGCGCGGATCCTGTTTCTGAATTACCCGAATAACCCCACCGCGGGCGTCGCCACGGTAGGCTTTTTCCAGGAGGCGGTGAGGTTTGCGCGGGACAACGGGATGTTGGTCGCCCACGACAACGCCTACTCCGAGATCGCCTACGACGGCTATCGGCCGCCGAGCTTTCTGCAGGCCGACGGTGCCCGGGAGGTCGGCATCGAGCTCCACTCGTTGTCCAAAACCTTCTGCATGACCGGGTGGCGCATCGGCTTCGCGGTCGGCAACCCGGAGGCCATCGCGGCGCTCGGGAGAATCAAAACGAACATCGACTCCGGAATCTTCCGGGCCGTGCAGCAGGCGGGGATCGCCGCCCTGACGGGACCACAGGAGCCGCTCCTCGAGCGCCTGGCGATTTTCCAGCGCCGGCGCGACCGGGTGTTCGACGCCCTGAGCGCGATCGGGTGGCGGCCGGCCCGGCCGAAAGCGACCCTCTATTTTTGGATCGAAGCACCGGGCCGTCGCACCGGTGTGGAATTCGCCGGCGAGGTGCTTGAGCGCACCGGCGTGGTGATCACCCCAGGGATCGGCTATGGCGAGCAGGGCGCCCGTTACGTCCGCATCTCGCTCACCACCCCGGACGACCGGCTCGATGAAGCCCTCGGCCGGCTGACGCACGCGTTTGGAGGTACATAGCGCATCCCGCACATCTGGGGACTAGCCCGCGCCATTGATCCCACGCACCGGCGGATGCTGCTCGCGCTCTTCAGCCAGCGGATCCCGCAGGACCGCGTCGCCTCCCCCGACCTCCTGG
>JANONS010000083.1:0-3065 GCA_031420915.1 Armatimonadota bacterium | reverse complement strand
CTGCTCGGCCCGCTGAACGGCCGGGTAGATATCGTCCAGGAAGGCGTGATATCGGTGCTGGGCGTCCTCGTCGGCGGTGTTGCGGGTCGTCGCCACACGGAGCCGTGTCTGGACTTCACCGACCCGTTCGCTCAGCCGTGTCCAATCGGCGAGAAAGTCTGCGATACGATCGGCGCTGAGCATCCACGCTGCGAGGTTGTCATAGTACGGGGCAATGTTCACCCACGACCAGGACATCATCTCGGTGGCGTCTTCTGGAAGGGAAGCCATCATGCTCATGGCGGTACCAGTCGCAGCGTGCCTTCCTGCGCCGCCAGGATCGCCTCCCGCGCAAACAGCATCGGGTGATATTCGCCGCGCGCCCACATCCCGACGAAGTCGCGGTAGTGGCGGTGGAAGGGCAGACCGCTCTGCCCGGTGGTGTGTATGGCCCGGGCGGTCCAGTCCTTCGTGTCGATCAACTGGCGGTAGGAGGCGACCACCGTCTGACGGTAGGGATCCTCCGGGGCGAACCCGCCCATGTTCACCGTGAAGCGGTCACCGCCGGTGGACGGGACCCTGGCATTGAAGATCCACCCTAACGCCGGCAACCGGCCGAGCGGGTGCTGGAAGATCGGGGTGTGCACACGACCCCATTGCCATTGAGTCTGATCTTTGTTCAGGCGTCGCTCGAGATCGCGCACCGTCTGCCGCATCGCATCCTCGATCATTCGGTCACGCCCCTCCCTCCACCAGGGGTCCTTGGGGCGGGTGCTGAGATCCAGCAGCACGAGGAGTGGAGCGTCATACCGTCTCAGGTATCGCGCGAAGAGGTCGGCGTCGAGCGTCTCCCCGAAGACACTGCGCACAAGTGCCAGCAGCAGACCCTCATAGAGCAACGCCGGGCGGCTGTCAGCCGTCACCTGCCCATCCCACCGCTTCACCTCTTCGAACAGCGTCGCAAGTGCCGGATCACCAATCCGCACGTCCTGCCAGGCTGCCACAAAGCGCTGCGCCAGCAGAGAGGTCACGTCCTGCTGAATGCGGGCGAAGTCCTCCAGGTCGAGGCGCGGTTTCTCCTCAAGAAGCGACGTGATGCGGAGCGCGCGGAACCCCGGGTCGTAATCATCTCCCAGATAGTGTGGGTACCCCTCCGGCACGACGCGGTTGTTGGCGGTGACGATGTACCCCTGAGGCGGGTTGAAGGCGGTGGGCAGCGCATCCGGGTGGAGGAACCCCTGCCACTCGAACGTGCCTGTCCAGCCCGGCACAGGGACAAGCCCGTCTGCGCCAGCCGGCCGGATGGGGATGCGCCCCGGCATCAGATAACCGATATTGCCCGCCCGGTCCGCGTACACGAAGTTTTGCGAGGGGGCCGGCCAGGCGTGCAGCGCCGTCCGGAACTCCTCCCACGTGGTCGCGCGGTCCAGGGCCAGCACCGCTTCCAGGATCCGGTCAGGGTCATGCGCCACCCAGCGGAGGGCGAGAAAGGCCCCCAGCCCCTTGACGGCCGCGTTGAGGACGGGACCGTGGCGGGTCACGCGCACCACGACGGTTTCCGCCTCCTCCTGTCCTTTGATCCGGATCTCCTCACGCACCACCCGGGCCCGCTCCCACCGACCCTGATAGAGATACAGGTCGGGGTCGCGCGGGTGGAAGCGCTCGATGTACAGGTCCTGTGAGTCCTCCTCGGCGTTCGTGACGCCCCAGGCGATGTGCTGGTTGTGACCAATGATCACGCCGGGGATGCCCGGGAAGCCCGCGCCGATCACGTCATAGGGACCTCCCACCAGATGGATCTCGTACCAGATCGACGGCATCTGCGCATCGAGGTGGGGATCGTTCGCCAGCAGGGCGCCGCCACTCGTTGAGCGAGAGGGCGCCACCACCCAGTTGTTGCTCCCCGCCCCCGGCGTGCCGGCGAGCAGAGCAGCGAACGGGAACCCCGCAGGGACGGCCAGAGGCAGGGCGCTCAGAGGCAGCGCGATCCTGTGGAGCCCTGCCGCCGTGATCGTCGGCGTGCCCTCGGGTTGCCCGGGCAGCAGCATCCTGGCCCCCTCGGGGCCGAAGCGCTGCATCAGCCCGGCGCGCAGCAGTTCCGCCCGCCAGTTGCCCCCGAGGACCCAGGCCATATACTTGCCGAAACTCAGGCCATCCACCGGGCTCCAGGGTTCGGGCTGTACGCGTAGCAACGTGAACTCGATGGGCAGACGATGCCGGTGGTTCTCGATGAAAGCGTTCACGCCGTCGCTGTACGCCCGGGCGGCCTCGACCGCGGCCGCGCCCTCCGGTGTGGCTGCTTCCTCCGGCGGGAGCGCGGCCCACGCCGCCTCCGCGGCCCGGCGCAGGCCGATGACCCGCATGAGCCGGTCGAAGTCAAGCGCCACCGGCCCAAACACCTCGGAGAGCCTTCCCGCGGCGACGCGGCGGAAGAGTTCCATCTGCCAGAGGCGATCCTGGGCGTGCACATACCCCTGAGCGAAGAACAGGTCGTGCGTGTCTTGCGCGTAGATGTGAGGAATCCCCCAGCGGTCGCGGATCACCTCCACCGGGGCACGCAGCCCGGCGACCCGGAGGTCACCCGAGATCTGCGGGAATGGACGACGGACAAAATAGGCCCCCGCTGCCCCCACGACGAGCACGACCACGATCAGGAGGAGCAGGATGGCGCGGATGACGTGGCGGAATCGCACCCCCAACTCTTCCGTGCAGCCCGGATGACTTCCTCCGGTTTCCCTGAGGGTCAGCTGCGGTGGACGGTAGCGCCGAGTCTCTGGGGCCGTGGTACAGTGAGTGAGTGGCAGAGGCCCCCCTCGTGGCGCGCATTCCCGTTCGCGCCGCCCTCCTCTCGGTCGCGGTCAGCCTGGGATTGCTGGGACTCAAGTTCGGCGCCTACCTCTTGACCGGCTCCGCGGCGATCCTGTCCGACGCGGCGGAGTCGGTCGTCAATGTCATCGCCGCCAACATCGCTCTCGTCAGTCTGGTCGTCGCCTCGCGCCCGCCGGACGAAGGTCATCAGTACGGCCATGGCAAGGCGGAGTACGTCAGCAGCGGGACCGAGGGAGCCCTCATCCTCGCCGCCGGAG
>JANONS010000082.1:0-3231 GCA_031420915.1 Armatimonadota bacterium | reverse complement strand
CACAGCAGATACCCTCCGATCGACCCCACAATGAGATTCGGGGACCAGGCTGCCAGCAGGGCGGGCAGCCGGCCGGTCTGTCCGAGCGCCAGCGTGGTACTGATCAACACGTAGTAGACAATCACGATGAGCAGCGTCAGCCCCAGCCCGATCGACCGGCCCGAGCGGTGCGGCCGGAGGCCCAGCGGCACGGCGATTAGCGCAAAGATCGCGCTGCTCGCCGGGATCGCCAGGCGGGAGTGCAGCCACACCAGGTACTGGACGACGGATTCGCCGCTCGCGCGCAGCACCCCGATGTACGCCCGCAACTCCTTGATCGTCATCTCAGAAGGATCCTTCTGCTGCAACAGGATCTCACGCGGTGTCTGGGCGATCCCCACCTTCATCCGCGCGAACTGCGTCTCGACCGTCGCCGGCCCGGTCAACAGGTACAGGGTGCCATCCTGGAACTCCCACTCGCCGGCCGCGTGATGCGCCCGCGCCGCCTGAATCACGTGCACGACCCGCCCGGCGTCGGACTGGGTGAGCGTCACCTCCTCCAGCGTATCCTCGGCATCGCCGAAGCCGCGGGCGTAGACCACGGAGACCTGGGATCCCTGCTGCTCCCTGAAGAGGACGTAGCCTCTCTTCACCTGGGGCTGACCGCTGGCCAGGCGGAATTCCTCTCGATAGCGGTCGTCGGCGATCGGCGCGATCCACTCCCCGAGTACCACGCCCGCCGCGGAGACAAAGAGACCTGCCGCAAGCACCGGGAGCGCCACCCGCCCCAGGCTGATGCCGCTCGTCCGCATCGCGATCACCTCGTTCCGGTCGGAGAGGCGGCTGACGGTGAGCAGCGCCCCGAGCAGGAGGGCCATGGGGAGGGCGAGCGACATGAGCTTGGGGACGCTGAGCAGCAGCAGACGCGTCACCACCGGGAGGGGGACCTGAGCCTGGAGGGCGAAGCGGGCGAGGAAGAACAGGTGGTTGATCGCCAGCAACATCGTGAAGAGCGTGAGGCCGAAGAGGAAGATACTACTGACCTCTTTGAGGATGTACCGGTCCAGGATCGCCATCACAGCCGGAAGCCTTCGCCCAGATAGACGCGGCGCGCCGCCTCGCTCTCCATGATTTCCGACGCGGTGCCCGCCACGAGGACGGAGCCCTCGTAGATAATCGTGGAGCGATCCGTGATCGCCAGGGTCTCCCGGACGCTGTGGTCGGTCACGATCACCCCCAGGCCCCGCCGCCGCAGGTCGCGCACCACCTCTTGAATCTCGGCCACCGATTTCGGATCGATGCCGGTGAAAGGTTCGTCCAGCAGGATGTATGCGGGATCCATCGCCAGCACGCGGGCGATCTCAACCCGCCGCCGTTCCCCGCCCGAGAGCGACGCCCCGGGCTGCCGCCGCACGAGGGTGAGCCCGAACTCCTCCAGTAACCGCTCAAGAATCTCCCGGCGGGCCCCAGGGCCCTTCCCGTTCGCTTCGAGGACCATCAAGATATTCTCTTCGACGGTGAGGCCGCGAAAGACCGAGGGGTCCTGGGCGAGATACCCGATGCCGAGCCGGGCGCGGCGGTGCACCGGCAGAGCGGTGAGGTCGGTGTCATCGAGCCACACCTCGCCTCCGTCTTGCCGCACGAGTCCCACCATCATGTAGAAGGTGGTGCTCTTGCCCGCGCCGTTCGGTCCCAGCAGGCCGATGATCTCCCCGCGCTCCACCTGCAGCGTGATGCCGTTCACAACTGTTCGGGGGCCGTAGCGTTTGACGAGATTCCTCGCAGCAAGCACGTCAGGTCTCCGGGGCCCGAGGCTCAGTTCCGCGGGGCGGGCGGGGCCCCAAGGATGAGGCGCGGCTGCCCCGAGGCGACCGCCCGCCGCGTCCGCAGGTCGATCGTGATCGTCTGCGCGGTCAGCACGTCCGACCCTCGCCGGAGGACCGCCCCGCCGGTGAGGGTGGCCTGCTCGATCCTCCGGTCCACGCGGGCCACCGGGGCTTCGCCCGCAAGATCCCCGCCCGTGAACCGGACGTTTCCCCTGGCCTCGGCGGTCTGCTCGGTCAGGTTGGCCTCGATACGGTCGGCGCGGAGCGACCCCCCCGCGACCACCAGTTCCGCCCCTCCTGTGAGGGTAACGATCTCCGTCCTACCGTCATACTCCAGCCGCTCGCTCGAAAGCCGCGCGTCCCGGTGGCTCAGCGTGGGACGCCCGGTGGCCACGAACATGCGCTCGCGGAGCTGGACTTCGACCCGATCGGCTGCCAGGCGCGCCTCCCCATCCTGCCGCCGCTCGGTGACCACCACTGCCCCCTGGGCGACCACGTACCCATCGCGCAGGCGGCCCTCCGCGCGGGCCGCCCGCAGAAGGAGCGCGTCGTGGCGCACCACCACACCCCCGGTGGAAGCAAACGCTCCCGTCGACGACTCGTAGCGGATGGTGCCGGCCTCCACGCGGGTCCCTCCCCGGGTCAGGACCACCGGCGCGCCCCGGATGATCCACACCCCGGTCCTGGCGTCATATTCCGTGTAGGTGGCGCCCGTCACCTCGACCGGGACGGGCGGCTGGGCGGACGCATGAGCCCCTCCCGCAAGGCCCGAAAGCAGGGCGAGGACGCAAGCGATCCAGGTGTTCCTACCCACCGGCTACTCCCGCACCGTCACCGTGATGTTGCCCATGAGCCGGGTCTTGCGCAGCCCGATATCGCTCTCCAGCCGGTCTGCTCGCATCGTCACCCGGTCCTGCACGAGCCGGACGTGTCCCGTCGCGATCAGCAGGCGACGGACGGCCGACCACTGCATGCGCTCTGCCTCGACCAGCCGCCCTGATGTGGCCCGCGCCCGCACGCCGCCTGACAGGATGATGTCGCGTGCCGTCATATGGAACACCCCGCGGGGCGCGGCAAACGTGATGAGCAGCGTCCCCCGCTCGTAGAACTTGCCCTCGACGCGTTCCAGCTGGACCTGTTGCCGCCCGGCATCCACGACGAGCGTCGTTGCGCGCAATTCCCACTGGACTCGGGCGGCCGGGTCGGCTCCACTGATCCTACCCTGATCAATCCTGACCGGCGGGACAGTAGGCGGTGCGCCCGCAGAGGGTGGGGCGCTCCGGGCGGTGGGAGGGACGGCAGGCAGGGAGGGAGCCGGGGCGGCCACGTCCAGTACCACCAGAATCATCACCGCCGCCGCGCGCCGCCAGAGATTCATCCTCAAATGTCTCCGTCAGGTCGCCCGAGCGTGCCCCGTCAAGTCGTC
>JANONS010000081.1:0-1803 GCA_031420915.1 Armatimonadota bacterium | reverse complement strand
CCGCGAGGTCCTCGTGGCGGGGCGGTTCAGCCGGGCCGACGTGCCCGCGTACCTCAGCGCCGGCGACCCTGTCGTGCGGGCTTTCATGGGACAGCTCCACGACCGGCGCGACCACTACTTTCTCATCGCCTTCGCCGACCTCCTGGAGCAGAGGGGCATGCGCGTGGCGGACCAGCTGGCCTACGTCGGCGACCTCGTGCCGCCTCCCGGTCTCCTCGCCGGACCGCCGCTCTCCGAGGAGGAGCGGCGCGATGTGGACCTGGGCATCGGCGTCGCCCGCACGCTGGCGGGTCAGGATGTCGGGCAGACCCTGGTGCTCAAGCGCGGATTTATTTTGGCGGTGGAGGCCGCGGAGGGGACCGATGCGACGATCCGCCGGGGAGGGGAGATGGCCGCGGGGATCGTGGTGGTGAAGGTCAGCCGGCCCGATCAGGATCCTCGCTTCGACGTGCCGACGATCGGGCCCGAAACGATCGAGGTGATGGGCGCGGTCCGAGCGCGGGTGCTGGCGATTGAGGCCGGTCGGACGATCGTCCTGGATCGCGAAACGCTGGCACCTCTGGCGGAGGGGGCGGGGATCAGCCTGATCGCCGTCGAGGCTCCGCCGCTCCGGCATGGCGCCTAGCCTCTTCCTCGTCGCCGGGGAGGTCTCCGGTGACGTCTACGGGGCCGACCTGGCCGCGGCGCTCCGCCGCCTGCGGCCGGATCTCGACCTGGTGGGTGTGGGCGGACCGCGGATGGCAGCGGCCGGTGTGCGATGCCTGCTCGATAGTTCAGAGTGGGGGCTGATCGGATGGCTAGAGGCCCTCCCTCACCTGCCCGCCTTCCTCGTGCGCCTGGCCGCTGTCGCGCGGGCGATCGCGGCCATCCGCCCCCGGGCGGTGGTCCTGATCGATTTTCCCGGGTTCAACCTGGCCCTGGCCAGAGTGGTGGGCCGGAGATTCCCTCTCGCCTATTACATTCCGCCGATGGTGTCCACACGCCGGGGGGACCGGGCCGGGCGGATCGCCCGGCTGCCCGTGCGGTTGCTGGCCGTCTTTCCGTTTGAGGCGGACGCGTTCCGGGCCGCGGGGGCCGACGTGGCGTTCATCGGCCACCCGGCGCTCGACCGGGTCCGCGCCAGTGGCGGGCCCGCGGAGATCCGCCGGCGATGGGCCCTACCGCCGGGGGCAGCCGTCGTCACGCTCCTTCCAGGGAGCCGGCGCCAGGAACTGCGGCGGCACCTGCCGGTGATGGTCGAGGCGCTGGGGATGGTTCGGGCGCATCATCCCGGAGTGCGGGCCCTCCTGCCCTTGGCGTCGGAGCAGTACCGTCGGATGATCGAACGCCAGACATCGGGATCATCGGTACCGATCACCCTGGTCCCGGGAGGCGGGCAGGAGGCGTACGACGCGCTGGCCGCCAGCGACTTCGCCGTCGTCGCTTCTGGCACGGCGACCCTGGAGGCGATGTGCCTTGGCGTGCCCATGGTGGTGGTCCTCCGTCTCTCACGGTCCACCTGGTGGATCGCCAGACGGGTCATGAGCGCTAAGAGCGCCGCCCTGCCATCGCTGCTGGCCGGGCGCATGGTGGTGCCCGAACTTCAACAGGATGCATACACATCCGCGCGCCTCGCGGAGGTGGTCATCGAGTGGCTGAGCGATCACACCCGGCGGATGCATCTGAGGAGCGAGCTCCTGGGGCTTCGGGCGCGACTCGGCGAACCCGGGGCAGTCGAGCGCGCTGCGCATGAGATCCTGCGCCTGGCCGCGCTTGCTGGGTCCCAGCGTCTCAAGTACCATACAGACGACTTGACGGGGCACG
>JANONS010000080.1:0-14205 GCA_031420915.1 Armatimonadota bacterium | reverse complement strand
GCGCGCGTCGCGCCGACGGCGTAGACTCCCCGTGGCACGGGAAATCCAGGTGCGCAGCCGCCGGATTTACGAGGGGCGGGTGGTGAACCTTCGTGTCGATGCGGTGCGCCTGCCCGACGGACGGGAGGTCGAGCGCGAGGTGGTGGGTCGGCGGATGAAGGGGATCTAGCGGGTGCTCCGGCGCGCGATCGTGCTGGTGCTGGACAGCGCGGGTATCGGCGAACTGCCGGATGCTGCCCGCTATGGCGACGAGGGCAGCAGCACGCTCCCCCATGTGGCCGAGGCGGTGGGAGGCCTCCGCCTGCCGCACCTGGAGCGGTTAGGGCTCGGCCGCATCATCCCGATCGCGGGGGTTGCGCCGGTAGGGGAGCCGGAGGCCGCCTTCGGTCGTATGGCCGAGCAGTCCGCAGGCAAAGACTCCACGACCGGCCACTGGGAACTGATGGGCCTCATCCTCCCGCGGCCGTTCCCCACGTACTCGCAGGGTTTTCCCCCGGAGATCGTCACCGCCTTCGAGACGGCGATCGGGCGATCCGTGCTCGGCAACCGCCCGGCTTCGGGGACGGCGATCATCGATGATCTTGGCGAGGAGCACCTCCGCACGGGCTTCCCGATCGTCTACACGTCCGCCGACAGCGTATTCCAGATCGCCGCGCATGAGGCGGTCGTGCCGGCGGAGCAGCTCTATGAGTGGTGCCGGGCGGCGCGGAGGGTGCTCGTCGGGGACCACGCGGTGAGCCGCGTGATCGCGCGGCCATTTGTCGGCGCACCGGGGGCGTTCCAGCGCACCGACCGCCGGAGGGATTTCTCCCTGGAGCCGGTCGGGCAGACCATCCTGGACGTCCTGGTCGCGCGCGGCGTGCCCGTGTTCGCCATCGGCAAGATCGGGGATCTGTTTGCGGAACGGGGGATCAGTGAGTCCGTCCACACGCACGATGATCTGGACGGGCTGGCGCGCACTGCGGAGGCGGCGCGGCGGGTGGACCGGGGACTGATCTTTGCGAACGTCGTCGACCTGGACACGGTGTACGGCCACCGCAATGACGCCGAGGGGTACGCCGGGCAACTGGAGCGGATCGATGCCGCGCTGGAGCCGATCCTCGCGGCGGCCGGGAGGGACACCCTGCTGGTGATCACGGCGGATCACGGCAACGACCCGACCACACCCTCCACCGATCACTCCCGCGAGTACGTCCCGCTGCTCGCCCGTGGTGGTGGCCTCAGGGCAGGGGCCGACCTGGGCACGCGCCGAACGTTTGCAGATGTGGGTGCCGCCGTGGCCGCAGCCCTGGGGGTGCCGTGGACGGGCCCGGGCACGAGCTTCTTAGACGATGGGGCATGAGCGATGAGGGAGACCCGATCACAGCAGTCGTGGAAGGCGCGCATCGATGAAGCCGCCGCATACATCCGCGCGCGGACCCGCGTCCACCCGCATCTAGCGATCATCCTGGGCTCCGGGCTGGGGGCGCTCGCCGACGTGATCGAGCGCGACACCACCATCCCGTACCGGGACATCCCGCACTTTCCACAGAGCACCGTCGAAGGGCACCAGGGCAACCTGGTTCCGGGCATCCTCGAAGGCAAACCTGTCGTGGCCATGCAGGGCCGCGTCCACTTGTATGAAGGGTATGAGGCGGCGGATGTGGTCTTCCCGGTCCGCGTGATGCGGGCGCTGGGAGCGGAGACGCTGTTGGTGAGCAACGCCGCCGGCGGGCTGAACCGGCAGTGGGCTGCGGGAGATCTCATGGTCATCGCCGACCACATCAACTTCATGGGACGGAACCCGCTCATCGGGTCGAACGAGCCGGACCTGGGCCCGCGCTTCCCGGACATGTCCCGTCCATACGATCCGGCCCTGATCCGCCTGGCGGAGGTGGCGGCGCTTCAGGAGGGCATCGCGCTGCGGAAGGGCGTGTACGTAGCGGTTGTGGGACCTTCGTACGAGACGCCGGCGGAACTCCGCATGCTGGCGCGGTGGGGAGCGGATGCCGTGGGGATGTCCACGGTACCGGAGGTGATCGCCGCGCGCCACATGGGGATGCGGGTGCTCGGCCTGACCGCGATCACGGATATGGCCACGGGGGAGCAGGTCGAGTCCGTGACGCATGAATCGGTCCTCGCCGTGGCCCGCGAGCTCGAACCGAGGTTCGTCCGGCTGGTCCGCCGGATCGTCCGAGAGATGGAGATCTAGTGGAGGCGAGCGGAGTTCCGACGCGTCGTGTCGTTCCGAAAGCGGAGGGACTCCCCACGCCTCCTGCCAGATCGCAATCTCAGAGAGTCTCCGGTGGCTCGACCGTATGATCTGATCCTCAAGAAGCGCAACGGCGGGGAACTGACCGCCGAGGAGATCGAGGCGCTGATCGGCGGGTACCTCAGGGACGAGATCGCCGACGACCAGATGAGCGCCTTCCTCATGGCGGTGTTCTTCCGGGGTATGACCGCCCGGGAAACCGCCGCCCTGACCATGGTCATGGTCCGCTCGGGGGAGACGCTCGACCTGGCGGCGCTCGGGGGCGTCACGGTGGACAAACACAGCACCGGCGGCGTGGGTGACAAGACCTCGCTCGTGCTGATCCCGCTGGTCGCCGCCGCCGGGTTGAAAGTGGCCAAGCTCTCCGGGCGGGGATTGGGGCACACGGGTGGGACCATCGACAAGCTCGAGGCCATCCCCGGCTTCCGCACCGACCTGACGCGCACGGCCCTGATCGAACAGGTGCAGCGCATTGGGTGCGCGCTGGCGGGGCAGACCGCGGACCTGGTGCCGGCGGACAGGCGTCTCTATGCCCTCCGTGATGTCACCGCCACCGTGGAGAGTGTCCCGTTGATCGCTGCGAGCATCATGAGCAAGAAGATCGCGGGCGGCGCTCACGCGATCGTGCTGGACGTGAAAACGGGGAGCGGCGCGTTTATGAAAACGGTGGAGGAGGCGCGGGCGCTGGCGGAGGCGATGGTGGCCATCGGCCGGGAGGTGGGCCGGCGGACGGTGGCGGTGATCAGCGACATGGATCAGCCGCTCGGGCGTGCGGTGGGCAACGCGGTGGAGGTAGAGGAGGCAATCCAGACCCTGCGCGGCAAGGGCCCGGAGGACCTGACCCGCCTGTGCCTCACCCTGGGCGGCTACATGCTGCTCCTGGCCGGGGTCGCCCCTTCGCGGGATGCGGCGGAAGGGCGCCTGCGGGAACTCCTTGCGAACGGCCAGGCGCTGAAGCATCTGCGGATGATGATCGACGCGCAGGGGGGCGACGCGCGCGTGGTCGATGATGTCGGGATTCTTCCGCGGGCGCGCTGGGCGATGCCGGTGGCGGCGGAACGCGGCGGCGTCGTGGCGGCGATCGATGCGGAGGCGGTGGGTCTGGCAACGATGGCGCTGGGCGCCGGGCGCGCGCGGAAGGAGGACGTCATCGATCCCGCCGTGGGCATCCGGCTGGAACGAAAAGTCGGTGAGGCGGTGGCCACGGGTGAGGCGGTGGCCACCGTGCTGGCGAACGATGAGACCAGAGGGGCAGAGGCAGTACGCCGCATCCGGGCCGCCTACCGGGTGGCGGGGCGGGGTCCCGCGCCGCGGCCTCTGATCCACGCGGTCATCGGTGACCCGGGCGTCGCCGATCCCGCGGTCGCCTAGCAGTGCCCCAGCGCCTGACCATCCCCCGCCCGGCGCTGGTCATCCTCTGCGGGCCCGCGGGCAGCGGGAAGTCCACCTTCGCCCGCCGCCACTTCCGACCGACCGCCATCGTCTCCTCCGACCGGTGCCGCGCGATGATCGCCGATCGCGAGAGCGACATCTCCGTCAGCGGAGAAGCCTTCGAACTCTTCCACTTCATCATCGGGCTGCGACTGCGCCACCGGCGGCTCACCGTAGCAGACAGCACGGCGGTGCGGCGGGAAGCCCGCCACGACCTGCTGCAGATCGCGCGCCGCTATGGCGTGCCGGCGGTGCTGATCGTGTTCGATGTGTCGGAGGAGCAGGCGTGCGCGCACGACACACACCGCGCCCGTCGGGTGGGGCGGCCGGTGATCCGGGAACAGTGGGAGCGGCTCCAGGAGGCGCTCCGGACGGTGCACGAGGAAGGGTTTGACCGGGTGTACATCCTGGGGGAGGATGAGGCGAGCACGGCGGCGGTCGAAGTGGTCGACGCCACGTAGGAGGAACGTAGATGACGGTCCGGTGGGTAGGGGTCGTGGGGTGCGGCTTGATGGGGTCGGGCATCGCGGAGGTGTGCGCCCGGGCCGGCTACCAGGTGCTGGTGCGGGAGGTGACCTCGGAACTGCTTGAGCGCGGCCTGGCCCGGATCGACGCCTCGCTGCGGCGGGCGGTGGAACGCGGCAAAGTGGCGGAAGAGGCGGCGCGTCAGGCGCGCGGGGCCATTCGCGGGACGGTCGCCCTCCGCGAGCTCGGCGAGAGCGATCTCGTCATCGAAGCAGTCATCGAGCAGATGGCGGAGAAGCAGGCGGTGTTTCGCGAGCTCGATGGCCTCTGCCCGCCGCACACGATCTTCGCCTCCAACACCTCGTCCCTCTCGATCACCGAGATGGCGTCCGCGACGAAGCGGCCGGATCGCGTGGTCGGCATGCACTTCTTCAACCCGGTCCCGGTGATGACGCTGGTCGAGGTCGTCCTGGGCCTGCACACGTCTGAGGAGACACGCGAGGCCGCAAAGGCGTTCGCTGCCTCGGTCGGCAAGCGGGTCGTGGTGGCGAAGGACTACCCGGGGTTCATCGTCAACCTGCTCCTCGTGCCCTATCTCCTGGATGCGGTCCGGGCGCTGGAGCTGGGCGTGGCGACAAAGGAGGACATCGACACCGCGGTCACCCTGGGGCTCAACCACCCGATGGGTCCGCTGACCCTGCTGGATTTTGTCGGTCTAGATACCACGTACTACATTGCCGAGGCGATGTACGCGGAGTTCAAGGACGCACGGTACGCCCCGCCGCCCCTTCTCAAGAGGATGGTGCTCGCCGGATTCCTCGGACGAAAGGCCGGCCGCGGATTCTACGAATACAGAGGTTAGCCCACCGCCGCCTTGCCTCGGCGCCGGCGGCCCCCGCGAACGGCCGTGGCCACGTCCTCGGCCAGGACGAGGACGCCGCGCTGGCGGCCTCCGCCGCCCCGTCCGATCAGGGCGTACGGGACGTTGTGATTGCGAAGCCAGTTCAGCATCCGCGTGACGTCCCCCTCATTTCGGGGATCGAGCCCGCTCTTCGTCATGAGTTCAGGCAGGCCGATAATCTGTCCCCATGTCTCGTTCATCCCGCACCTCCCCGCTGGAGTGCTCGACACCAGCGCCGGGCTTGTCCACCCGGCGCCCGCCATTGGAAGGGTTAGACGCGCCCTAACCGGGTCCTGCGGCTCACCGAAAGTGCAGGATGTCCTCGATTGTCCCCCGCCGCGTACGGGCCGGACGGAGGACTGCCTGCACCTCCTGGCCGATCCTGACCGCCGAGGGCTTCATCCCAAGCGGGACCAGCAACCCGCCATCGGTGCCATCGATCTGGACGAAGCCGATGAGTCGGGGGGAGGAGAGGGGCTGTCCCGCGAGGTCGCGGTGGACGACGGTGAAGGAGTGTACGGTGCCGCGCGGTGCGACCTCGTCCCACCTGTCGGAAAGATCGGTGAAGTCCTGCCGGCAGTACAGGCGGGGCGGGAGGTAGGTCGTCCCGCACTCCGGGCAGCGCGTGACGGCGAACCTCCCCCGGGCGCGCAGGGTGGAGAAGAACCGTTCCCCCGCGACCCCGGCAGTGTACTGAAAGGCCACCGGGATCGTCCCGCTCCACGCCCGCAGCCGTCGCGTGTCGGTGATCTTCTCCCGCAGGCCCATCGCCCTCTCCTAGACCGGTTTGAAGTGCAGGATGTCGGTGATGGCGCCGGTCCGTTCCGCCGCGGGCCTCCACACCGCCCGCACCCGCCGCCCGACGCGCACCTGCTTGCGAATCCCCTCAACCGAGCGCGCCCGCAGGCCGCCGATGAGATGCAGGAACCCCACGCGGGGAGAGGTCCCGTCGATCTCGATGACGGCGGGCACCTGTGGCACGACAAGCCTCTGCAGGTCCCAGGTGACATAGCAGATGGAGAAGGTGTTCACCGTCCCTGTGTCGCGCAACTCCACCCACTCGTCCATCGGCTTGAAGCACACCTCGCAGAAGGCGCGCGGCGGCGTGACCGTGCGCTGGCAGCGGTGGCAGCGCACGCCGAGGATCTTCCCCTCCTGCAGCCCCTCCAGGAAGCGGCCGATCGCCACCCCTGCGTCCCACCGGTAGGCCAGATTCGGCTCCCACCGCTCCAGGCTGATCCGGCCGCTTCTCAGATCCGCGTCTCGCAACGGGGTGCCCCGAAGCGTCTGCTGTCCTCCCCTCCGCGCCACGGCTACACCCCTAGAATGGCGACCGTGCCGATTTGCATCAGATCGCCCCAGGCCTGGGCCAGTCCCCGCTTCGGGTTGTTGGGCACCTGCCGCGGACCCGCTTCCCCCCGCAGCTGCCAGAAGAGTTCACAGATCTTCATCAGCCCCGCCGCGGCGATGGGATTCCCGACACCCAGCAGGCCTCCGGAAGGACTTGAGGGAAGCTCGCCATCCCGATCAAACCGGCCGTTCGCCAGATCCTCCGGCGCCTTCCCTCGATCCGCCAGCAGCAGCCCTTCCAGGTGGTGGAGTTCTTTGTAGGCGAAGGGGTCGTAGGGCTCGACGACGTCGATCTGCTTCCGGGGTTCGGTGATGCCCGCCATCTCGTAGGCCATGCGTGCCGCGTCCTCGACGTACCGCGGGTAGGCCAGGTCGCGGTTGCCCCAGTAGGAGGTGTCCAGCGACCAGCCGACCCCCTCCACCCAGACGGGCCGCGGGCTGATCCGCTTCGCCACGTCTTCGGAGGCCAGCACGATGGCCGCGGCGCCGTCGCTGACGGGGCTGACCATCAACCGGTGTACGGGCCACGCCACGACCTCGCTGGCGAGGACCTCTTTGACGGTGAGATCCGCCCCCAGCTGGGCCGCCGGGTGTCCCAGCGCGTTGTGTTTGTTCTTGACGGAGACCAGGGCGATGTCCTCGTTGCGGATCCCGTAGGTGTGCATGTACCGGGTCTGTTCGAGGGCGAAGATCCACAGGAGGTTGGGGCCGAGCGGCCGTTCGATCGTGTGGTCGAAGATGTTGATGAACGCGGCCTGCGGATGGGGCTGGGTCGGGCTCATCTTCTCCTCGGCCACCACCAGGACGATGTCGAAGAGGCCCGAGGCCACCATCGACCATCCCGAGATGATACTGAACACCCCGGACCCCCCGCCGACGTAGGCGCGCAGGTAGGGCTTCCGCCAGCCGCCAGCGCCGTCGGAGAGGTACTCGCCCTTCATGTGGATGCCGTCGAAGGCGTCGGGGGCGGTGGCCATCACCACGGCCTGCACGTCCTGGCGGCGCACGCCCGCTGAGTCCAGGGCCGCGGAGGCCGCGTAATAGGAGAGTTCCTTGCCGGTCTCCAGCGCCCGCCGCATGAAGAGCGACATACCCGCGCCGACCACGGCCACGCGCCGACGGATCCTACGTGGCACTGTGCGCCCGCCTCCTACACCGCACGCAACACCAGCGCCCCGCCGGTGGTGGTGGGGACGCCGCGCCAGGAGAGAACCGCGGCGGTGCGCGCGCCAGGCACCTGCAGGGGTCCGGCCTGCCCCCGAAGTTGCAGCACCGCCATCGCCGTGCGTACCAGCGCGGAGGCGTCGAACCCGTAGCCCATCCCCAGGCTGCCGCCGGAGGGGTTCACTGGACGGTCGCCTTCGCGCACGGTGCGCCCCGACGCGGTCAGGCGGGCCCCCTCGCCCACGTCCAGGAGCAGTGCGGCCTCCAGATGCTGCAGTTCCTTGTACGCGTACGTGTCGTCCACCTCAAACAGGTCGATCTCGTCGCCGGGGGAGTGGATCCCCGCCTGGTGGTAGGCCATCTCGCTCGCCAGCCGAGCGTAGACGGCTTGGGCCCACGGCCGGCCGGAGAGGGAGGGTTCATCGGATGCCCACCCGATGCCGCGGATCAGCACCGGCTGCGCCCCAAGGGCGCGGGCGCGCTCCAACGTTGCGAGAACCAGGACCACTGCCCCATCGGCATACTGGCTCACCTCCAACCCCCGGAGCGGCTCTGCCAGCGGCGCATCCCGGAGGACGTCCTCCACGGTCAGGTTGGCGCCGTACGCGGCGAACGGGTTTGCGAGCGCGTGCCGGCGGTTCTTGACCACGACCTGCGCGGTGACCTCGGGTCCCACGCCGGCCTCGTGCAGGTAGCGGCGCATCTCGAGCGCGGCCACCGCATGCGGCGTGACCCGCCAGGGGCGCTCGTAGGTGGGGTCGAGCGCGAGCGCCAGCACCTCCTCGTGGTGGAGGATGTTGCTGGCCTTGCTGTGCGCCTCCACCACGGCCACATCCGCCGCGCCAGACCGCACGAGCATGTAGGCCGCGGCGAGCCCCTGCAGCCCGTCCCCGGCGATCGTCTGCACCGGCCGGCGCACCGCGCCGAGCTGGTCCGGGGTGTACTCGTCCGTGATGCTGGTGCCTTCGTGGAAGTCCTCCGCGACGCAGACGAACGTGTCGATGTCGCGTGGTTCCACCCTGGCGTCCGCATACGCCCGTGTCGCGGCCTCAAAGATCATCTCCCGGAAGGAGAGCTCCGGGGAGACGGATCGCAAAGGTGTGAGGCCGACGCCGACGATGGCCACCTGCTGATCCATAATGGCGTGCGTATCATTCTCGGCTGTCCGCGCGATCCCCTTCGAGTTTTCGATGGATGGTTGGTGTGGCCGCTCGGCAGGCGTGAGGCGCCAGACAGATATATTTCTGCCATTCAACAGTAAACTTGACATAGTGGGCTTGAAATGGCAGCATTAGGGTAATCGAATGCGGCAGGCTCTACCGCCGCGCGCTGGAGGTGGTTTGGCGTGGGCAACCAGGTGCATAAGGGCGAACGGAAGCCACCAAAGGGGGTAAAGGCGCCGGTGAGGGGTCCGAAGTGGCAGCACGGCTCCAAGGACTTCTGGCCCAGGGGAAAGGTCAGTCGCGGGTTCTGGAAGTCACCCGAAACTCTGAGCGTGCTGACGCAGGTGAATGAGGGAACCCTCGACCCCGTTGACGCCGCCAAGCGGATCGGGGTCAACGCGGCCGACATCAAGTGGTACGCCAAGCGCCTGCTCAAGCGCCGGAGGCGAGTGCCCGCGTGGGATGATGCGACAACTCCGGTGGAGCGGGTGGTCATCGGTGAGGGGGGACGGCTGGTGATCCCCGCGCCCTACCGTCAGGCTCTGGGGGTGAGGGAGGGCGACAAGGTGATCCTGCAGCTGGAGGAGGCCGGGTTGCGGATTCTCACGCCGGATCAAGCTCTCCGGCGTGCTCAGATGCTGGTGCGCCGGTATGTACCGGCCGGCCGGTCGCTCGCCGACGAACTCATAGCGGCACGACGGCAAGAGGCGTGACTGATCTCATCCTTGACGCATCCGCCCTCCTGGCGCTACTCAATCAAGAACCCAACACGGAGCGATGGGCGGCCGCCGTCAAGGACGCGGCAATCAGCGCCGTCAACTTCTCCGAGGTCGTGGCCAAACTTGCCGACGCGGGCATGAATGAGGCTGAAATCCGATCGGCGCTGGACCCCTTGGGGATCAGCGTCGAAGCCTTTGACGCTGGGCTCGCCTATCTCGCAGGTCTGCTGCGACCTCAGGCAAAAGGCATCGGCCTATCGCTGGGCGACCGGGCATGCCTTGCCCTCGGCCGGCACATGAGGCTCCCGGTTCTGACAGCGGACCGGGCCTGGGCGAAGCTTCGCGTAGGGGTGGAGATTCGGGTGATTCGCTGAGCGCCGGCGTGTGGTAGCGTTGGGACGGGCAGCCCCGTTCTCGACGAGAGTGGAACGTGCCCAATCCTTATGGAGTTTGAGCTCACCGAAGAGCACCGGCTGATCCAGGCGACGGTCCGGGAGTTCGCGGCGAAAGAGATCCTGCCCGCCTCGGCCGATCTGGATCACCACCCCCGCTACCCCGAGGAGATCATCGCGAAGGCCGCCGCCCTCGGCCTGATGGGCTTGATCGTCCCGGAGGCGTATGGCGGAGCGGGTATGGATGGACTCGCGAACGCCATCGCGCAGGAGGAACTGGCGCGGGCGTCGGCGGGGGTGCAGGTGATCATCTCGGTCAACAACTCGCTCGTGTGCGATCCCATCCTCCGCTTCGGCACCGAGGAGCAGAAGCGGCGCTACCTGCCCCGGCTGGCCCGGGGGGAGTGGCTGGGGTGCTACTGCCTGACGGAGCCTGCCGCGGGATCGGATGCGATGTCGCTCGCGACACGCGCCGAGTGGCGGAACGGCGAGTGGATCCTCAACGGACGGAAGATCTTCGTCACCAACGGAGCGGAGGCAGATCTGTGCATCGTCTATGCTCGAAGCGAGGCGACCTCAGGCGCCCGCGGCCTTTCGGCGTTCATCGTGGAGAAGACCTTCCCCGGCATCCAGGTGGGCAAGGTGGAGAAGAAACTCGGGATCAAATGTTCCTCCACGGTGGAGATCCTCCTGGATGACTGCCGGGTGCCGGCGTCCAACCTCCTGGGCCAGCGGGGGGAGGGAGGGGTCATCGCGCTCGCCACGCTCGACGGCGGACGGATCGGGATCGCTGCCCAGGCGGTGGGCATCGCCCGGGCGTGCCTGGAGGAGTGCACGGCCTATGCCACGCAGCGCCAGCAGTTCGGACGCCCGATCAGGACCTTCCAGGCGACCCAGTGGGCGTTGGCCGACATGGCCACGCGGATCGAAGCGTCGCGCCTGCTGATGTATCGGGCGGCGTGGCTGCGGGACCGTGGGGAGCGGTGCACGGCGGAAGCCGCCGTGGCCAAACTGATCGCCTCCGAGACCGCCATGTGGGCCGCCCACCGTGCGGTGCAGGTGTTCGGCGGGTACGGGTACATCCAGGACTACCCGCTGGAGCGCTACTTCCGCGACGCCAAGATCACGGAGATCTATGAGGGGACTTCCGAGATCCTTCGCCTGGTCATCGCCAGGGGCGTGTTAGGATCGAAAGGGACGTAGCGGAGGTCGGAAGGGGAGTGGGCGCAAACGCTCATGAACATCATCGTCTGCCTCAAGCAGGTGCCAGATACGGAGGCGCCGATCCGCATCCGGCCAGACGGGTCCGGCATCGAGGGGACCGGGCTCAACCTGGTGATGAACTACTACGATGAGCACGCCACGGAGGCGGCATTACAACTGCGGGAACGGTTCAGCGGGACGGTGACAGCGGTCTCGGCGGGCCCGGAGCGGGCGCGAGAGGCGCTGCGGCAGGCGCTGGCCATGGGGGCGGACGAGGCGGTGCTGATCCAGGACAGCGCCCTCGATGGGGCGGACCACCTGCAGATCGCGCGCGTGCTGGCGGCGTTCATCAGGCCGCGCCGGCCGGATGTGGTGGTCTGCGGCAAACTTTCTACCGATGACAACGCGGCGATCGTCGGCCCGGCGCTCGCGGAACTCCTCGACCTCCCGCAGGCCACCGCCATCGCCAAATTGGAGGTCGCCGATGATGGCACGCGGGCCGTGGTCCATCGAGAACTGGAGGGCGCCTTAGAGGTGCTGGAGGTGCCCCTCCCGGCGCTGCTCACGGTGGAGCGGAGCCTGAACGAACCCCGGTATCCCTCGCTGCCCGGCATCATGAAGGCGAAGCGCAAGGAGATCGCCGTGGTGGATCTCACCGGGTTGGGACTCTCCGCCGCGGAGGTTGGGAGCCCCGCCGCGGTTCTCGAGCGCCTCGAGCCACCGCCCGCGCGGTCGCCGGGGGTCCAGGTGAATGGCGCGGACCCTGACGCCGCCGTGGGGGCCATCATTGCCTTCCTGAGCGAGCGGGCGAAGGTCCTGTGATGAGCGTCTGGGTGCTCGTTGCGCATGACCGCGGGACGATCCGCAAGATCACCTATGAACTCCTGGGGAAGGCGCGTGACCTGGCTCAGGACGGTCGTGTCTCGGCCCTGCTCCTGGGATCCGGCGTGGAGGGATTGTCGCCGGATCTCGCCGCGCGCGGCGCCACCGAGGTCATGCTGGTGGACGATCCCCGCCTGGCCGGGTACACCACAGAGGGCTATGCGGCGGCGGTTGCGCATGTCGCCGCCGAGAGTCCTCCGGCGCTCCTCCTGATCGGCTCGACCGCCCAGGGGCGCGATCTTGCCCCGCGGCTCGCGGTGCGGCTCGGAGCCGCCATCGTCACCGACTGTCAGAGCCTTGCCCTTCAGAACGAAGCGCTCATGGCGACCCGTCCGATGTTTACCCGCAAGGCCATCGGCACGGTGCGGCTTCTCCCCGGCCGTCTGTGGATCGCCGTCGTCCTCCCCGGCGTCTTTCCCGTTCCCCCGAAACACGAGCGCCGTCCCGAGGTGCGGCGGATAGTCCTGCCGCCGGACGCGCGCATCCGGACGCGCATGCTTGAGACCCGATCCATCGAGCGGGAGACCGTCCCGCTCGCGGAGGCGGAGGTCATCGTCTCGGGTGGCAGAGGTCTGCGCGGGCCCGAGCACTTTGCCCTGCTCGACGCCCTGGCCAGGGCACTCGGTGCGGGGGTGGGTTCCTCGCGACCGCCCGTGGACTCCGGGTGGGTGCCGCACGACTATGAGATCGGGCAGACGGGAAAGACGGTCTCGCCGCAGGTGTACATCGCCTGCGGCATCTCCGGGGCGCCGCAGCACCTGGCGGGGATGTCGGGATCCAGGTTCATCATCGCCATCAACAAAGACCCGAATGCCCCGATCTTTCAACTGGCCGATCTCGGCGTCGTTGGTGATCTCTTCGAGATCCTGCCGCGGCTCACCGAGGCGGTGAAGCGGCAGAAGAGCGCGGGGTAGCCTGCATGGACGAGGAACGCGCGGGAGGCAAGTCCGGCGGCGCGGCCGACGAACGCGCGAGGCGCTTTTCCACCCTCTCCGGCATCGACATCCGGCGGCTCTATGGGCCGGAGGACGTCGGCGGCCTGGCCTACGCACGCGACCTCGGCGGCCCCGGCGAGTACCCGTTTACCCGCGGCATCCACCCCACGATGTACCGCGGGCGGCTGTGGACGATGCGCCAGTTCGCCGGCTTCGGCACGGCGGAGGACACCAACCGGCGCTTCCACTACCTGCTGCAACTGGGTCAGACCGGCCTCTCGGTGGCTTTCGACATGCCGACGCTGATGGGGTACGACTCCGACCACCCGCGGGCGATGGGCGAGGTGGGGCGGGAGGGGGTGGCCATCGACTCGCTCGCCGACATGGAGATCCTGCTGGACGGCCTCCCGCTCGACCAGGTGACCACCTCGATGACGATTAACGCGCCGGCGAACGTCCTGCTGGCGCTGTATGTGGCCGTGGCGGACCTCCGGGGAATCCCGCGCGATCGCCTGGGCGGAACGGCGCAAACCGACATGCTGAAAGAGTTCATCGCCCAGAAGGAATGGATCGTCCCCCCGCGGCCGAGCATGAAACTGATTCAGGACATGCTGGTCTTCGGCGCCCGCGAGCTGCCGCGGTGGAACATTATCAGCATCAGCGGCTACCACATCCGGGAGGCCGGCGCCACCGCCGCCCAGGAACTGGCCTTCACGCTCGCCGACGGGATCGCCTACGTCCAGGCCGGGATCGACGCCGGGCTGGATGTGGATACGTTCGCGCCGCGACTCTCCTTCTTCTTCGACTGCCATATCGACTTCTTCGAGGAGATCGCCAAATTCCGCGCCGCCCGCCGGATGTGGGCCAAGAGCATGCGGGAGCGGTTCGGGGCCCGCAACCCCCGCTCGTGGTGGCTGCGCTTCCACACCCAGACCGCCGGTGTGAGCCTGACCGCGCAGCAGCCGCTGAACAACGTCGCGCGGGTGGCCCTCCAGGCGCTGGCGGCGGTGCTGGGCGGCACGCAATCCCTGCACACCAACTCGATGGATGAGACCCTGGCGCTGCCGACGGAGGAGTCGGTCACTGTCGCGCTGCGCACGCAGCAGATCATCGCCCACGAAACCGGCGTCGCCAGCACGGTCGATCCCCTCGGAGGGTCATACTTCGTCGAGGCCCTGACGGATGAGATTGAGCGGTACGCGTGGGAGTACATCCGGCGCATCGACGACCTCGGTGGCATGGTGGCGGCGGTGGAGGCGGGTTTCCCGCAGCGCGAGATCGCCGACGCGGCCTACCGCTACCAGCAGCAGCTGGAGCGCAGGGAGAAGATCATCGTCGGCGTCAACGAG
>JANONS010000079.1:0-10061 GCA_031420915.1 Armatimonadota bacterium | reverse complement strand
GGATCGGGCATGACGATCTTGCCCTTCCACTTGGCATCGAGCAGGTCCATCAGCGTCTTCGGAGCCTCTTCCGCCTTCACCAGGCGGGTGTTGTACAGGATGCTGACGACCACGATGCGGTACGATGGGGAGAGGATGCCGGCGCGGTCATGCGCGGCGGCCGGGAAGTCTTTGTACGATGGCGATGTGTACTTGCTGAAGGCTCCCTCCTTCTTCAAAATCTCCATCGTGGTCTTGTTAGTGAGGACGACATCATAGAGTGGCTTGCCGGCGCGCGCCTCGGTGAGCACGCGGTCCAGCCCCCGGTTCGAGGCCGCCCGGAAGTACTCGACCGTGATGCCGTATTTTACCTCAAAGATTCTCTGCACTAGTTCGAAGACATCCGACTCCAGGGAGCCGTAGACGACGACTTTGCCTTCCCTCTTGGCCGCCGCGACGAGGTCGGCCTGCGCCTGCGCGACCGGCACGACGCCGATGGCGAGGATCATACTCAGGATCGCCCACACCATCCGCCTGAACCACATAGGACCCACCCCCTGCCTGATGTCAGGCCGTCTTTTCGTCAGCAGGGTCTCACCTTCCTGTCCCCCTGGCGTGTGCCCGCCGGGTGGCCGTCGTCCGGGGAGGGGTTCGTGTGGCGAAGGGCAATATCGTAAGATAGGCTTGGGTCAGGAGGGTGATGATGGCAAAACAGATGACCAGCCATTACGACGTTCAGAAAAAGCGGCGGGGCGATATCGTCGAAGAGTGGAACCGAATCCGCAAGGTCCTGGGGAAGGGCGCGCACCTGACCCTCCAGCCCTCCCCGGTCCGGGGTGTCCGGCAGGGGACCCTCATCGGTACCGACGGCGGCGTCCCCACGCGGTCGATCGACTGCCGGATCGTGGAGATTCCCGCGGGAGGCCGCACGAGCACGCACCGCCACTCTTACGATGCGATTATGTTTGTCTTGAGCGGCCGGGGCTACACGCTGATCGACGGTGAGCGGTACGCCTGGGAGCCGTGGGATGCGCTCCACCTGCCGGCGTGGTCGTGGCACCAGCACGGGAACCGGGACGCGCGCGATCCCGCGCGGTACCTGGCGTTCACCACGGCCCCCCTGATGGAGCTGTTCAACCTGCTGGCCGTCGAGGAGCTCGGGGATTCGCCGCCGCCCCCGTCCTCCGCACTGGCGCGCCCACTCGTGGAGGTCCTGGCCGCGGCGAAGCAGTCCGGAGCCCGGTCATCCTATGAGGTCGAACTGGAGCGGGCGCTGGCCCAGGAGGAGGCGCGCCGGGGAGCGACGCGCATCACCAGATGGAAGGAGACCCATCTGGTGCTGAACCCCAAGGGTAGCAAGAGCGCCTTTCTCATTGATCCGAGCCTGGGCTACCGCACCACGGGTATCACCGCGGTCATGTTTCAGATCGCCCCCGGCAGCCGGCAGGCGAGCCACCGGCACGGGGGCGAGGCGGTCCTCTACATCGTGGAAGGGAGAGGCTACAGTATCGTGGACGGCGAACGCTACGACTGGGAGGCCGGGGACGGGGTGCTGGTGGGGAAGTGGTCCTGGCACCAGCACTTCAACGCCGACCCCAACCGCGTCGCCACGGTCCTGCGGATGCACACGGAAGAGAGCCTCGGGAACCTGATGCGCATCCTGCTGTCGCCCCTGGAACTGTTCAATGAGCCCGAGACCTGGGACGGTCCCGACCCGGCCACGCTGCGCTGGCCCGAATAGGCGGGAAGGATCTCTAAGGAGGTAGCAGACCGATGGCGCGCGCGACTGCAACGAAGCCCGCGGTGAAGTACAGGGACCTCCGGGACTGGATCACGCAGACGGAGGAACTGGGGGAACTCCGGACCGTCCAGAAGGCCCACTGGGATCTGGAGATCGGGATCATCACGGAACTCGTGATGAACCGCCATGGCCCGGCCCTCCTCTTCGACAACATCGTCGACTATCCCCCGGGCTACCGGATCGTAGCCAACGCGCTGGGCGGGCCCGGGCGCCTGGCCCTCACCCTCGGACTCCCCACCGACCGGAACGTCAAGGACCTGCTCACACTCTGGCAGGAGAAGAAGCGCACCCTCAAGCCCATCCCCGCGAAGGTCGTCAAGGACGGCCCGGTGATGGAGAACGTCTACCGCGACGACAAGGTCGATCTCCTCAAGTTCCCCACCCCCCGCTGGCACGAGCACGACGGCGGTCGGTACATCGGCACGGGTAGCGTAGATATCACCCGCGACCCCGATGAGGGATGGGTGAACCTGGGCTGCTACCGGGTGATGATCCACGACCGCAACCGCATCGGGTTCTACATCTCCCCCGGGAAACAGGGACGCATCCAGCGGGACAAGTGGCTAGCCAGGGGCGGCCCGATGCCGGTGGCCATGTCCTTCGGCCACGATCCCGTGATCTTTCTGGCGGGCGGCATCGAGATCCCCTGGGGCCTTTCCGAATACGACTGGTGCGGCGGGATCAAGGGCGAGCCCATCGAGGTCATCCAGGGGCCGGTCACCGGGCTGCCGATCCCGGCCGATGCGGAGATCGTCATCGAGGGGTTCGTGGACCCCAACGAAAAGTTGCCCGAAGGACCCTTTGGCGAGTGGACGGGCTACTATGCCAGCTCGATGCGCGAGGAACCCGTGGTCAGGGTGGCCGCCCTCTATCACCGGGACAATCCCATCCTGCTGGGCTCCCCACCGACCAAGCCCCCGTCAGAACTAGCGTACTACCGTTGTTTCCTGCGCGCGGCGGCCATCGACGAGGAACTCAGACTGGCGGGCGTCCCCGACGTCACAGGTGTCTGGTGCCATGAGGTAGGCGGCTCCCGTCTGTTCAACGTGGTCGCCGTGAAGCAGCGGTACTCCGGCCACGCGCGGCAGGCTGCTCTGGTCGCCACCCAGTGCCACGCCGCCGCCTACCTGGGGCGGTTCACGGTGGTCGTGGACGAGGATATCGACGTGATGAATCTGGAGGAGGTTATGTGGGCGGTCTGCACCCGCTGCGACCCCGAGAAGGACATCGAGATTCTCCGCCGCTGCTGGAGTGGGCCGTTGGACCCCATCATCCCGCCGGGGCAGAAGGGGCTGAACTCGCGGGCGATCATCGACGCCACCCGGCCCTTCGAGTGGCGAGACAAGTTCCCCATGGTGGCGGAGTCAAGCCCGGAGCGCCGCGAGGAGGTGCTGCGCAAGTGGGGGCACATTATCCTCTCGTAGTGCTCCTGGGGTCGGTCCGTTAGGACCTGGTCGCCCCCTCGACCCAGGCAGCTGCCACTTCGTGCCGGCGATGGGCCGGTACACCCTCTAGCCTGACGTCGAGTTCCGCGGCCGAGGCGACGAGCGCATAGGCACCAGCGATTCTGTCCCACAGCGAGGCCTGGGCGCGCTCTGACCGGGCCCTCGCAGTCGCAAACCGCATCACGTCAGTCCTGATCTCTCCGCTGACAGCCATTGCTCTTCCCTCCCACGAGAGTGGTATCAACAACCTGCCTTCATCGTAGAGGGCGTCCCGCGACCTGGCTGTGACCTGGGTCACACCCTGGCGTTCGCCTACGTCACATCTAGAGAAGCGTCCATTCAGATTCCCGATCGGCACCTGTAACTTTGCCTTCGCTCTTCAGCTTGAGCAGGTGGGCGTAGACCGACCGGGCGGCGAGGGGATGGAGCGTCTCGGGTAGGCCTGCGTAGATTTGGACCACAAGGTCTGCGATCCTGAGCGGCCAGGCCTTCAGAGCGTCCAGCACTTGCGCTTCACGCATCCGCCGGTGGTGGATGTATTCGTCGATGATCATGCCGGGGTGCTCGATTACCTCCCCGTGCCCCGGGTAGATGCGGGCGATCCGCCTTTGCCGCAGCCGCTCCAGCGACCGCAGGTAGGCCGCCATGTCACCGTCGGGCGGGGAGATCACGACCGTTGAGCCGCTCATGATGAGATCGCCGGCGAAGAGCGCCGCCTCCTCCCTTAGGAAGAAGCAGAGGTGATCGGAGGCGTGGCCTGGGGTGTACAGGACCTCTAGCGTGAAGCCGATTGTGGCAAGGACGTCCCCATCGCCGATCGTCCGGTCCGGCGTGACGTGAGGGTGGCCGAAGGCGAGGATCTCGGCTCCAGTCTGGAGGGCTAGAGGTCCGGCCCCCGGGGCGTGGTCGCGGTGGGTGTGGGTCAGCAGCACCCAGCGTATCCGCACGCCTTCCACCGCCTGAATGAGGGCGGCGATGTGCTGAGGGTCATCGGGGCCTGGGTCGATCACAGCCACCTCCTCGATTCCCACCAGATAGGTGTTCGTTCCCGCTCCTGTCATGATCGAGGGGTTCGGGGCCGTGATCCGGCGCACCAGGGGGGACAGCTTGATCATCTCGCTACGTTGCCTCGTCGTAGCCCGGCTCCCCCGGTAGAAGGGAGCGCGCGCGGTCGCCCTGGCGAGCGATGCGGGGCAGGATGGTCGGGACGGAGGTCACCGCGCGGGCCGCGTCGAGCAGGTCCGCCGCACGGTCGTAGCGGGTCATCACCTCGAGGTGCTTCAGCGTCGCGATGACTAGATCGAACGTCCCCCGGTGGTAGCGTTCCAGGGCCTCGGTGGGACGGATCCACAGCCCGGCGACCGTCTCCTGCGCATCGTGCCGGGGCTGCTGCCCCGGTGGCGCTGCCGCGACGAAGAACCGAGTATCGTACCGGCGCTCGAGGCCCTCCGGGGTGATCCAGTGGGAGAAGTAGTGGACGTTGCCGGTGTCCAGGAGCAGTCGCTCCTCACGCACGATGTCCAGGAACCGCCGCTTGCCTGCCTGGAGGGCGTGGCGGTGGTGGATGAAGCGGCGCTCGACCTCCGTATCTGTGAACTCGATGGATCGGCCGCCGCCCGGGTCGCGCGCGAGCAGCACGCCAGCCTCCTCAAAGCATTCGCGGATCGCCGCTATCCAGAAGGCCAGGCCACCGGAGGGTACGCCAAGCGCCGCGCTCGCCTCGCGGTCCGTCCTCCCCGCGCACACGGACTCCAGATCCGGCGCCCGATCCTCCTCAGTGAGGGTGCCGCCCGGGAAGACGTACGCTCCGGGCGCAAACGCCGCGTCCGCGCTGCGGCGGAGCATGAAGACCTCAAGACTCGTGACGCCGTCGCGGACGAGCAGCGTCGTGGCCGCGTCGCGGAGTCCGGCCACCCCGCTACCTCAGAAGCCGAAAGAGGAGACCCTGTGAAAACGGAAGGTGCAGCAGGTCGACGAAAAGGGCGTCAAAGATAAACCAGGCAAGCCCAACCAGGACCAGCGTTAGCAGCCACCGCTCCTTCGCCTGACCCTTCAGGTAGGCGAAGACGAAGAGCGGGATACTGACGGCGAATCCCAGAAGCACGATGGCGAGGAAGAACCCGCCGATCCAGACGAAGATGGTGATGGTCCGCTGCACGGCCACCCTGGGCTCCACGTCCACGGAGAGCGCAAAGTCCATCGTCTGCTGACCGGTCTCAGCCGGCACGCCCTTCACGCTGAGGACGAACTCGACCACCGCCAGGAGGAGCAGGGGAACGCCGATCACCCGGGGATAGAGGGCCGTCTTGATGGGCCAATCCAACGTGGCGAGGAGCGCCCATGCGGCCGCCCCGATGATGGCCAGGCTGAACAGCGCCTCGGGCTTAAGCCGCACGCAGGGCCTCCTTCCGGCGAGAGCGCCGCTCCTGGATGAACGGGGAGGCCGCGGCCAGCACGGTCAGAAAGATGAGGATGAGGACGGCGGGACGGCCGAGCCACGACGTGCCGTACCGCGCGGTTGAGATCCAGAGGTATCGCTCGGCGATGTCGCCGAGGACGAGGCCCAACACGAGGGGCGCCCTGGGCCAGCGGTACCGCACCATGAAGTACCCCAGCATCCCGAAGGAGAGCATGACCACCAGATCCCCGATGTTGTTGTTGTTCGTGTAGGCGCCCAGGAACACCAGGAGGAGCAGGAAGGGAATGAGCAGCGATGCCCGAATGGCGGTGAGTCCGGCCAACCGGTTGAGGAAGGCAAAGGACGCCGCCACGGTGATGATGTTCGCGAGGATGATCGTCCAGACCATGGAGAAGGTTACGGACAGGTGCTTGGTCAGCATGTCGGGGCCGGGGACCAGGCCCACCAGGAAGAAGCCGCCCAGCAGGATCGCCATCGACGAGGATCCCGGCACCCCAAAGGCGACCGTGGGAATGAGGTCCCCGCCCTCCTTCGAGTTGTTGGCCGCGCCCGGTCCGATGACGCCCCGCACATCCCCCTTGCCAAAACGCTCCCGGTACGTGGCGTCCTTTGCGCTTTGCACCGCATGGGCATACGCCATCCACTGGGCGACCGCGCCTCCCAGGCCGGGCAGCACGCCGATCCAGGTGCCGACCAGGCTGCACCGGATGGTCAGCCAGAAGTGACGGAACACGTCCTTGACCCCTTCCAGGACGCCGCTGATCCGGCCGACGGAGGCCTTGCCGGCGATCGATGTCCCCCGTACCGCAAGATCCACGATCTCAGGGATGGCAAAGAACCCCACCAGCACGGGCACCAGCCCCAGGCCTTCCCAAAGATAGAGGGTGCCGAACGTGTACCGCAGGTTGGCCGCCTGCGGATCCGAACCGACCGCGGAAAAGAAAAGCCCGAGGCAGCCGGCGAGAAACCCCCTCACCATCCCTCTGGGGCCGCGTCCGCTCAGCGACGCGATGGAGGCGATCCCCAGAATCGCGACCATGAACAACTCCGGGGAGCCAAAGGTCAGCACCAGGGGCCGCACCACGGGGATCGCCAGGGCCAGGGCCAGGGCCCCGACCAGCGCCCCGATGAGGGAACTCATGAGCGAGGCCCCCAGGGCCCGCCCCGCCTCGCCTTTCTTCGCCATGGCGTGACCGTCGAGGATCGAGGCAGCCGTCGTGCCTTCCCCGGGGATGCCGAAGAGGATCGAGGTGATGTCCCCCGTCGTGGCGGTGACGGAGTGCATGCCCAGGAGGAAGGCGAACGCCTGCACCGGGGCCATGTTGTACACGAAGGGCAGCAGGAGGGCAAGCGTGGTGGCGCCCCCCAGCCCCGGCAGCAATCCCACCCAGAAGCCCACCGCGACGCCGATGAGCATGAAGCTCAGGGCGTTCCACTGCAGGACCGCGACGAGTCCTTGCAGGAGTGCTTCGAGCATTCCACCGCTCCTAGAAGAGGGCTCCCTGGTTAGGGAGCCCTCTCACCACTGCTCACGTTAGACCGGCCGGGGCAGGCGCCGTGCGCTCCAGGCCCTACTCGAACTTGAAGAACTGCTGGAAGATCCTTACCACATCGGGCGGGGCGGTCAGGACCCCCAGGGTAATCTTGAGGGCCTCATCGCCGTTAACGAACTCGATGTCAAAACCGGCCGCAGCGGCCTCGGCGAGGAACTCCCGATCCTTGGTGACCTTGTCGAAGGCCTCTCGGATGGCCCTTACCAGCTCAGGCGGCGTGCCGGGCGGAGCGACAAAGGGCCGCCCGATTACCTCGGGCACGGAACGCAGCGCCATCACCGCCCTGGCGGTCTCGCTGGGAGCCAGGTCCTCGTCCACGGGCAGCCTGGCGATTGCGGGCACCGAGGCCCTCGCGCGCATGATGGGCCGCACCAGGCCCCGGTCGATGAAAGGCTTTATGGAGGAGTAGGAGCCGGCCCGGCCGTCGAGTTCCTTGCGCTCGATGGCGAGCATGATGTCCGAGCTGGAGGGGTAGCCGCTGATGATTTTGAGATTCAGCTTCAGGAACGCTCTGAGGAGGAGCGGGAAGTCGTAGGTGTTGGCGCCGGGCCCGGTGGCGCCGATGAAGAGCGCCGGGTCGGCCTTCACGAGATCGGCGACCGTCCGATAGGGGAGGTCGGACCGAATCGCCAGGACGGTGGTCTCGTTCGAGGTGCTGCCGATCCAGGCGAATTTGGTCATGTCGAATCGCATCCCCTCGACCTTGACCAGCTGGCCCAGGACGAGGTTCCGGTTGAACGCGCCGATGGTCAGCCCATCGGGCTTCGCTACGTTGTAGACGTTGTTGGCGGCGATGATGCTGTTGGCGCCGGGCAGGTTCTGCACGATGACCGTGGGATTCCCCGCGAGGTACTTGGGCAGATACTTAGCCACCATGCGGGCCATCCGGTCGTACCCGCCTCCGGGCGCGTAGCCCACGATGATCGTGACCGTCTTTCCGGCAAACGTCGGCTGCTGGGCGTACGCCGGCGTCAGCAGGATCAGCAGCAACCCCGCAAGCAGGAAAGCCGTAACCCTTCTCATCCTCTCAACCCCCCTCGACACTTCATGACTTTACTATTGTAACGTCCGCGCGCACTCCCGCGTTCACGCTATTCGCCATGCGGTCAGCCCTTCCTACCTTTCCGACGGCGCTTGGCCTGGCCTTCGGGCGCTCCCGTCCACCGCCGGAACAGGGTGTGCGGCACGTTGAACTGATCCAGGACCTTGCCCACCGTCTGGTTGATCAGGTCGTCGATCGTCTTGGGCGCATGGTAGAAGGCCGGGACGGGTGGCAGGATGACGGCGCCGATCTCCGCCGCTCGGACCAGGTTGCGGAGGTGTCCCAGGTGCAGGGGCGTCTCGCGGGGCACCAGCACAAGTTTACGGCCCTCCTTTAGCGTCACATCGGCGGCGCGGATGAGGAGATCGGTGACGAAGGAGTACGCGATGGCCGAGACGGTCTTCATCGAGCAAGGGGCCACCACCATGCCATCGGTGTGGAACGATCCGCTTGAGATCGCCGCTGCCATGTCCTGCCCGTCGTAGACCACGGAGGCCAGGGCCTGCACCTTCTTGATCGTCCACGTGGTCTCAAGCGCAATCGTTCGCTGTGCGCCGCGCGAGATCACAAGGTGGGTTTCCACGCCCGAGGCCGCCAGCGCCTCGAGCGTGCGAATCCCGTAGATCGGGCTCGACGAGCCTGAGATCCCGACGACGAGTCGCATCCTATGCCCTAAGCGCGGGAGGCGGCCTGCAGGCGGCCCAGCAGCTCGTCGATGGTCCGCTTGCCGTCGTATTCGGGGGCGTTCTCGATCTGGACCAGGTCGTCCAGCCCAGACCACCGGTAGATACGGTTCTGAGCGAAGATCAACCGGGCTGGCCGCTCCGGGTCCAGGTTGACGTGCTGGTGTGTGGTGCAGGGCGGGATGTAGATGACGTCGCCGGCCTTCCACTCGAACCGCCTGGGCTCTGCCGCTTCCACGTACCGGTAAGCGTCGCCGATCTCGAAGTCGCCGTCCCAGTGCAGATCGTAGCCGCGCCCTTCGAGCACGTACGCCCCTTCCTCGGTCGTATGCCTGTGCTTGCCTGATCGGCTCCCGGGCAGGAGGATGTGCATCCAGATATCGACGGTCTCGACGCGCGCGTTCATGCGCTCATTGATCATGTGCTTCATCAAGCCGTGGGGCGACAGTTCCCAGGGCATCTCGCGTGGCTTGATGATCTTCCGCCGCGTCCGGTCATGCTCGGCCCTGGTCGCGGCGCGCTGCAGCGTCTCCCGGTAATACGACGCCACCGCATCGCCCGCCGCCCACTTCTCGCGCTCGGTCCAGGGCATGTTCACTCCCCCTTCGACCGGCCGCCCGGGCTCGCCGGCGCTTCCTCCCGAGGCACAAAGCCATCAGCGCCGGGGGCGGGTTCTTTGGGCCGGGGGATGACGTTGTGCTGGAAGTAGAGGCCCATGAACATGAACATCGGCTTCGTCTTGATGACCAGCGCACGGGCGGGCTCTGTGGCGCTGGCGTTGAAGTGCTGGTGCACGCAGGCGTTGTGCACGACCGCGACATCTCCGGCCTCCCAGTCGTATCGCTGGCCGTCGTGGATCTCGTAGCCGCGGCCGTCCAGGATGTAGAAGACCGCCTCGTTGAAGTGCCCGTGTTGCTGCGAGCGGCTGCCGGGGGCGTACTCTTCGAGGTGAATGTGCAGCGTCTGCCCGAGACCCTGCCCGGGCTCCAGGTAGTGGCGGCTGAAGACCTGGGGCCCGTCGGTCCAGGGCACCACCTCGGGGCGGATGACCCGGGGGAGGCTGCGCAGACGTTGCAGTTCTTCCCTCAGGCTGTACCCTCCCGAGACCTCCCGCACGAAGACGCGGTCTTTCCGATCGT
>JANONS010000078.1:0-2819 GCA_031420915.1 Armatimonadota bacterium | reverse complement strand
CTGAAAGCAAGACAGGGGGCCGCGTTCAGCGTCCTGCCTGTGTTCTAGCCGTTCGATCACGGCTCGCCTGGGCCTACCTGTGGCCCAGGAGGTCGCGGGTTCAAGTCCCGTCGGTCACCCCAGCGAAAACTCAATATTGTGCGGGCTTGAGCCGCCGGACCGACCTAGGAGACCGGATCCGGCGGTTCAGTTGTGTGCGGATTGTGCGCGGAACCCAGTCATGCCTGAGGGCCCGCTCGGTCACCCATTTCCTTACCGAATCCTGTGAGAACGACGAGGGTCGAAACCCCACAACCCCCGGTCTATTTGGACGTCACCGGCGTTCCAGCAACTGCAGCAGGCGCTGCAGATCGGCTTCCAGCGCCCGCAACTCCTCCTGGATGCGGGCCTGCCGCGCCTGCACGGCCTTCAACAGGGTGGCCGGGTCACTGGCCTCCGCCCCGGGCGCGGGCTGGCCTGGCAGGGGTCGACGGACGGCCGGCGCTACCTCGGGCCGCCCGGCGAACAGCCCCTGGAGCGCCGCGCCGACCGTGGGCTCCATGATCACCCGGTTGCCGCTCGCCAGGATCACCCGCTTCATCTCGGGCAGGCGCCCCTGCTCGGCCTGCAGGTAGATCGGTTCTACGTACAGGACGGACTGTCCGATGGGGATGACCATCATGTTCCCCCGGATGACCCGGTTGCCCCCCTGGCTCCACAGGGTGAACTGCTCCGAGATCGCCGTGTCCTGGTTGAGGCGGGCCTCGATCTGCATCGGCCCGAAGACCAGTTTGTCCTTGGGGTAGCGGAACGCCAGGAGCTTGCCGTAGTTTTCGCCATCGGAGCGGGCCGCCAGCCAGGTGATCATGTTCTGCTTGCCCGGTGGCGTGTAGGGGAGGATCAGCATAAACTCCTCCCGGGGCGTGCCCGGCAGGCGCATGATCACATAGTACGGGGTCATCTCGCGGGGTTTGTCGATATAGATCTCCTCAGGGAGCGTCCAGACGTCCTCCTTGTTGTAGAAGACCCGGGGGTCCCGCATGTGGTAGAGCCGGTACATCTCCGCCTGCACCGCAAACAGGTCCTGAGGATAGCGCAGGTGGGAGCGGAGGGCCGGGGGCAGTTCCGCCATCGGCCGAAACAGCCCGGGGAAGATCCTATTGTACGCACGGATGATCGGGTCGGCCGGGTCGGCCACGTACAGCGTCACCGTGCCGTGGTAGGCGTCGACGACCGCCTTCACGCTGTTCCGCAGGTAGTTGAACCCCTCGCGGTGCCGCGCCGCGTAGGGGTACCGGTCGCTGTGGGTGTAGGCGTCGAGGATCCAGAAGAGACGGCCGTCCGCGACGGCAATGTACGGATCGCGGTCCAGACGCAGGAAGGGCGCCAGGCGGGCCACTCGCTCCCGGACGTTCCGGTGGTAAAGGATCACGCTGCGCGGGGTGATCGCACCCGAGATGAGGATGTTCAGGTCGCGGAAGCGCCAGGCGAAGAGGAGACGCCGCGCCCGGGAGCCCAGGGCCACCCCCGTCTTCCCCTGGTAGGTCGTGTAGACGTTCTCCTCACCTTTGGGATAGCTGAACTCGGGGATCCGGTTGCGCACGATCACGTAGTCGGTGGACTTCTCGCTGAAGTACAGCTCCGGCCGCTCGATCCGGATCTTCCCGCGGGGCGGCACGTCCTGGAGGAAGAGGGTGGGCAGGCCCTCCGGGGTCACCTCGTTCACGGCGCTCATAGCCGCGCCATAGCCGTGCGTGAACTGCAGCCGCCGGTTGACCCAGGTCTGGGCCTGCGGGGGCAGCCGCTCCGGGGCCAGCTCCCTGGCGCTGAGCATCACCTGACGGTACTGGTCGTCGATGGTGTAGCGGTCCACGTCGATGCCCACGAAGTCGTAGTACAGCCGGATGCTCTGGATCTGGTTGTAGGTGGTGAGCAGCGGCTCAGGGTCCCACAGGCGGATGTTGCCGATGGTACCGGGGTTCTCGGCGATCTCCGCCGGGGTGACCATCTCCTCGCCGGTGATCGGCGTCTCCTCAATGCGGTCCAGGCCGAAGGCCTGGCGCGTCATCAGGATGGTGCGCTCGATGTAGGGGCGCTCCCGCTCCAGTTCCTGGGGTTGCACGATCACGCGCTGGATCACCCCGGGATAGATCCCGCCGATCACGACCGCGCTGGCGAACCATAGGCCCAGTGCCGCCGCCGGCAGACGAAACCCCTGGCGGGTGATGCCGACCAGCAGGAGCACGGCCGACAGCAGGGCCGCGGCGACGAGGAACCACAGCGCGGGCAAGCGGGCGTGGATGTCGGCATAGCCAGCACCGAAGGCCGCCCCGCGCGGGGAGTACACCAGTTCGTAGATGCTGAGCCGGTAGCCCCAGGCCATGAGCCCAAGAAGGAGCGCGCCCAGGCCGAAGAGGTGGGCCCTCATGGGGCGGGACAGGATCAGCCGGAAGGAGGTGAGCAGCCTGGGGACCGACCCATCGCCCCCCTCCAGGGACATTTGGGGCAGTACGATCCTGAACCCGTAGGCCGCCACCGCCACGAGCAGCGCCAGCAGCCCCACGGTGAGGAGCCAGCCCTGCACGAAGTGATAGACGGGGAGGGCGAAGACGAAGAAGGCGATGTCCCGGCCGAAGAGCGGATCGGCCGCCCCGAACGGTGTGGCGCGGAGGAAGCGCAGGACCTCGCCCCAGCGCCCGGCCATGCTGCCCGCCATCATCAGGCCGAACAGGAGGCCGCCGCCGATCACGGCCAGGTTGAACGACCCCTCCATGGCGCGCGCCTGCGGGCTGCCCGGGAACTCCACGCCCCTGGTCGCGCGGTCGCTGAGGCGTCTTGCC
>JANONS010000077.1:0-2188 GCA_031420915.1 Armatimonadota bacterium | reverse complement strand
CCAAACGGCTCGCGGCGCTCGAGCACCGTGCTCATCACCAGGAGCGAATAGAACCAGTTGCGATACTGACCGGGGAAGGCCTCCGTAATGAAATCGGCCGGGTACCAGTCCCGCCAGTAGCGCTGATCGGTGAGGTAGCTGACCTGGCCGCTCGTCGGATCGACCAGCGTGGAGAAGGGCACGATGCCGGCGTCGAGCCAGGGGTTGCCCACGTCCTGGATCCGCGAGACGGTCTCGCCACACCGGGCGCAGCGGATCTTCACCGCATCCACCCACGGGCGGTGAGGCGAATGGCCCTCGAACGCCTCCCACCCCTCCACGGCGCGCTCCCGGAGCTGCTCTCTCGACCCGATCACCTCGAAGTGACCGCAGGCCCGGCACTCGTAGATGGGGAGCGCGAGCCCCCAGTAGCGCTTCTTGCTGATCATCCAGTCGTGCATGTTGCGCAGCCAGTCGAGTTCCCGGTCCAGGCCGAAGTCGGGGATCCACCGGATGCGCCGGGTCACCTCCATGATCTCCTCGCGGATGGGATCCATGGCGATGAACCACTCATCGACCAGCCGGAAGACGAGTTCGGTGTCGCACCGCCAGCAGACCGGGTAGCGGTGCAGGTAGGGCTCGACCTTATAGAGGAGTCCTTTGTGCTTGAGGTTGTCGATGATCGCGTCCGCGACCTCGCCCACATACCGGCCGCTCAGCCAGGCAAACCCGTCGACGAAGACGCCGTACTCATCCAGGGGCGCAACGACCGGGAGGTCGTGGGTCTTCGAGAGCGCGAAGTCCTCCGCACCGCAGCCGGGGGCGATGTGCACGAGGCCCGTGCCCTCGCCCGCGCTCACCTCCTCCCACGGGATGACCCGGTGCGCCACCCCCTGCATGGCCGGCAGGTCGTCGAAGGGTCCCTGGTACGACAGACCCACCAGCGCTTGACCGGGCACCTCCTCCATGACCTCAGCGCGTCCCCCGAGCCGGCCCACCGCGTCCTTCAAGACGTAGTATTCCTCTCCATCCTGGCGGACGCGCGCATAGGTCAGGTCAGGATGGACGGCCACCGCCACGTTACTGGTGAGCGTCCAGGGTGTCGTGGTCCACACCAACAGGGACCGTCCGGGCTGGTCGCGGAGGGGAAAGCGCACGATCAGACCCGGGTGGGTGATGTCCTTGTAGCCCTCTGTGACGATTTCGTGTTCCGAGATCCCGGTGGCGCACCGCGGGCACCAGGGCATGACATCGTGCCCCTTGTAGATCAAGCCCCGCTCTCCGCATTTCCGCAGGAAGTGCCAGATCGTGTAGTTGTTCTCGTCGGACATCGTGTGATAGGAATGCGCCCAGTCCATCCAGTAGCCCAGGCGGATGGACTGCTGCGTCTGGATGTCGGCGAAGCGGCGCACCCGGTCCTTACACCGCTCCACAAACTCGGCGATGCCGTACGCTTCGATGTCGCGCTTGCTGCGAAAGCCCAGCTCCTTCTCGACTTCCACCTCTACCCACAGCCCCTGGCCGTCAAACCCATTCTGGTAGCGCTGGCGGTGACCGAGCATCGTGTGATAGCGCTGGAAGAGATCCTTGTAGGTGCGCCCCCAGGCATGGTGCACGCCCATCGGGTTGTTGGCGGTGATCGGACCGTCGAGGAAGGCCCAGCGCGTGAGCGACGCGTCGTTGCGCCGCAGGTAGCGCTCGATCATCCGTTGCTCCTGCCACCAGCGCAGCACGTCCTGCTCCTGCGCGGGGAAGTCCACCTTAGCCCCTACCGGTTGAAACCGTGGCATCGTCGCCCACCTCTCAGGGCGCTCAAACAAAAACGCCCGTCCACTAGGGACGGGCACACCCGCGGTACCACCCTTCTTCCGGCGGTCTCGCCGCCGGCGCTTACATCAGGGACGGGAAGTAGCCGGGATGGCTTTCCGATCCCTTCCCCAGGGTCACGGTCGGGGGCCGGCGGGCTTACCGGCGACGCCGACGTCCGGCGTCCATTCGGCCCGCAGCTCGGAGGTGATTTTCGGCTGGTCCAGACAGTACCGGGCTCGCACCCACCCCGGCTCGCTCACCGCGGGGACCGGCCTACTCTCCCCGTCATCGCGAACGTGAGGGCATTCTACCAGGGCGGTGCTACGAGCGTCAAGGCGCTGTGCTGGTCGTGTAGATGGTCGGCGATTCTGTCCCCCCTAAGTGGTCAGCGAAAATGTCC
>JANONS010000076.1:0-5510 GCA_031420915.1 Armatimonadota bacterium | reverse complement strand
GCGCGCTCCAGGCGCGCCGCCAGGAACCTCTGCGGACATCGGGGACGTTACGAGTAGCCGCCGCCGGCTTCTGCGCGGACCAGATCGACGACCATGGCGAGGCTACCGGGTTTGAAGAAGTCGATGGGCCGCTGCATGTTGAGGATCGGCAACGGGGTGCGCATCCACCTCCGGAACTCCTGCGGGGACTCCCAGGTCCGCGAAGCGATGGCCCTGATCTCGGCGAGCAAAGCCAGCCATCCCGCCTCAGCACTATCGGGCGCGGGGCCCGTCCCGGTCATCTTCCAGCGGTTGACCGTCTGGCGACTCACCCCAATGACATCGGCGAACTCGCCCTGAGTCAGTCCGAACCAGCGCTGCAGCTGCTCCCACCGCACCACGACGCCGGCAGGGGCATACGCAACCCCCATACCAATCGAGCCGGTTACAATTCCAGAGTGAAATTTCATCCGAGATGCCATCGCATCATCATTGTCGCAAATGTGACAGCCCGCGTCAACACCCGTCCTGGACTCACGAGACTAGCTGTAAACTCTGGAGCGTTTCTCTGGTGACGGAATTATGGTTTTCTTCAATGACCCTATACCCCGCGAGGATCACACAGAGAGGGCGGTGCGCATGGCCCTGGAAATGCGCGCAAGGGTAAAAGAACTCCGCACAGACTGGCTCAAAAGAGATTACGATCTTGATTTGGGGGTGGGTTTGGCCGCCGGGTATGCGACTCTTGGCAATATCGGGTTTGAGAGTCGGATGGACTACGGGGTCGTGGGCAACGTAACCAACCTGGCCTCCCGCCTTTCCGAGGCGGCCAAGGGTGGTCAGATCCTTACCAATCAGAAGACGCTCAGCAAGATAGAAGATTTCGTCGAGACTGAGCCTCTGGAAGAGCTGCACCTGAAAGGCTTCGCCCGCCCCGTTGCCACGTTTAATATTGTGAAGCTCAAACAGTGAGCAGGGAAGAAATCCGCTCGCCAATGCATCCTGATCGGTGGCGGGCCATTCATGGGCTATATTCAGGAGGAGACGATTGCGGCGTTCTCGGCCGGACTGGTGCCGGAATTGGAACGTAACGAAATCGCGGGGCATCTGAGGGCTCTTAATTCCTTCCCAGGATCTCGTCCCCCAACGCCCTTGACGCTATGGGACGGTGAAGACACCCGCCAAATCTGACTGAGCATGCGATTGTATGCCGTCCCAGTCTCCAACGATCAAGACAACGATCAGCGCAAGGACGATCATGTTGATCCAGAAATGCAGCCAGATGACCGGAAAGACGAACCCGAGGATACCCTTGGTGGGCTCAGCATGGCTGACGTAATACTGGAGCATTTTCACAACGTGCTCCACGACATGGTACCCCTGCAGCCACACAACGGCGCGCAGGGACAGCGGCAGGGGGTGGCCAGCAGCTCGACGGCACCAGAAGAAGATCAGAACGAGGGCTGCCCCGAGGGAAGTGTTGAACACAAAGTGGACCCACTCGAAATCGAAGATCGCGCCCAGAAGACCATGGGCTTCGGGCTGGCGCAGGACGAACTTCTGCAGCACTTGTGCCACATGCTCGAGCATGTGGACGGATTGCAAAGTCAGTGTGGCGATAAGGCCGACTGTTGCCGCCAGGGCGTATCGGTTTGTCATTTGTCGCTCCTCTGAGTCTTCACCGGAGGAACGGGAGGAAGATGCGGACGAAGATCTGACGCCCTGGGCCTGTGGCCAGTGACACGGCCGTGTAGCTGCCGACGACGATCATAACTGCCCCACCGAGTCGGTGCAGAAACGGTGTGGCCACCCACAAACGCCGGACCAGCAGTGCCTGGGAGAGGCCGGCAAAAATCGTCACGCCCACCATCAGCGCCCCCATCGTCAGGGAGAAAACCAGGAAGGCCCCCAGGGCTGCGGCGGCGCTCCCTGCGGTGAGGGCGAAGAGAATGACTGACAGCAGGATGGGGCCGGTGCAGCCAATCCCTGCCGCATTATAGAAGAACCCGTAGAGGAACATGCTGCGAAGCCCTCGGCGGGCCACGGCCGGGGCCGCTGGCATGATCTTCCCTAGCAACCCCCCGGCCAGTGAGCGCCCGGTCAGAGTGACCATGCCCAGCCCCGCGATTGCCACTCCGGCCAGCGTGCGGATCAGGAGAACGGCGGCCGGATCCTTCCGCGGGTCGGGCTGGAACGGCGTGGCCTGCCCCAACACAGCGATGATCGCTCCAATCACGAGGTTGACTCCAATAACCCCCAGCGCGGCGGCGCCACCTAACGCGATGGCGCGTGCGGGGCGGCTCCCCCTGCGGTGCTGCAGGCCCAGGTCGTAGGTCACGTACGCCGGAAGGAGCGGGAAGACGCAGGGCGAGAAGAACGCCGCAACCCCTGCAGCCGCGGAGAGGATGAGGAGGTTGAATTGCCCAAATCTGCCTGGCATGGCGATTGAAGTGACAAAGCGCCAGAACCCTAGCGTGTAACCGAGCCAGCCGAGGACGAGGGCTCCGACGATGGCCAAGATCCCCCAGCCCCACTGTCTGGCCACCGGGCGAGGGCGCTCGCCCTGGACCGGAAACCCGGCCTCGGCAATGGCTTGCGTAATGGTCGCCAGGGGCACTGTCTCCGGCCGGTATTCCAGGTGGATCGTCTTCTGCAGGGCATCCCCGTCAACGGAGACCACCCCCGGCAGGGCCGCCAGGACATCACGGATGGTGCGCAGGCACCCCTCACAGTGGATATTCGGCACCCGCAGAGTCTGTGTTGCCATCGAAGATCTCACCTCCGGCACCACCCTACGTCTTCCAGTCGAGTGGAATGTCAAGGCCCGGCTGGGCGGTACCTCCTCGGGACGGCGAAGGATCTGGACGACATCCACGGCAAAGGGGATCGCGAGGAGGTCGGGATAGCTCTGCTTACACAGGACTGCCTCGGTATTGGGATTGACTGGAATAATCCTGTAGCCCAACACCGGCTACCTCCTGACCCGACCGCGCCGCAACGCGAGGATCTTTCCCGAGGCCGGCGGTCGCTCGAGGGTCTGGAGCAGCTTCTGGTTCTCGATGATGTGGCAAAAGCGTGTCTTCGCGGCGACCTCTTCCGGTGGGATGCGAGCGGCCGCTTTCCGGAGACGCTTCAGCTCGGTAGCCAGCATCCGCAGGCCCCTTGTCCGGGACTCGATCTCCTCTACCTTCGTCTGGATGAGTGACAGGACGTAAGGACACGGATAGGCGCCACGGTCGCGAAAGGCCAGAACCTCCTTAACCTCCTCAAGGGTAATACCCAGGGCCTTGGCGCTATGAATGAACTCAAGCCGCTCATCGTCCTTGTCGGTGTACTTTCGATAACCAGACTCGGTACGCGGAGCAGGCGGTAGCAGTCCAATTTGCTCATAATATCGGATGGTCTTTGGATTGACCCCGGCTCTTTTCGCCAGTTCGCCGATCCGCATCTCCTATCACCCAAGATGACTCTACACCTTCCAGTCGACTGGAAGGTCAACACGCCGCCTGCGCGGGCAGTTTTGCGGGGGGCTGCATGCGAAACCTACGCATAGCAGGGTACGAGAACCAGACCCCCCTGGGTAGCAATCAACGGCGGTCGAAGCGCTCGGCCGGGAGCCTCATAGGACGGAGTTTGCTACCGGATTGCTACCGGACGGCACGAAACAGGAGGGTACAGGGCGGAAGAGGGGGAGAAAGCCCAATGGCTAGAATCTAATGTTAAGCTTCACTTCTCGATCGATCTGACAGCATCGCCACTAGACTTGGCGGCCCAGGCATTTGCCGTCATTCGAGTTCAGGAATTCGCCGGGAAGAACCATCTCACCGTAGAGGAACGGGAGGGACCCTACCAGCGGGATTTCATCCTAAGCATCCCAGCCGACCGCATGAACGTCATCCTGTGGGAACTCGATCTGCAGGGTCTGGGTGCTTGACGAGTATACGCAAATTGCGTAGGATTGGCTTCGGTGGAGTTCATCGAGGCACCGCTGTTCACACGGCTCGTCCCGGAGTACCTGAGCGACGACGGCTACCGGATGCTCCAGCTCCACCTGGCTCGCGATCCCGAGGCAGGAGCCATCATCGCTGGGACTGGCGGATTCCGAAAGCTCCGCTGGGCGGATCGTGTACGACAAGGACGAAGTGGCAGATTTGAGCCTCGCCGAGAAGCGTCTCCTCAAGGCCGCGATGGAGCAAGAGACCCGCCAGCGCGCACAACGTCGGGGGACGCGGAGGGAGTAGGCAATGGCCAAGGGCAGGAAGCGAGCCAAGGCAACGAAGGAACGGAGCTTGTTCCGTGAGCTCACGGCGGGTGTCCAGGCGATGCGGGGCCATCGGGGGGGGCGCCTGACCCTTCGGACCCATGAGGTGGAGCCTATCACAGTTCCGCCCGTCGATCCGGAGTTCGTTCGCGAGACGCGGGAAGCCCTCCACATGTCGCGCCAGGTCTTCGCCTTCAAGATCGGGGTCAACCCGAGGACCCTTGAGCGGTGGGAGCAGGGCCGGAGCAAACCCAATGAACAGGCCGCTGCCCTCATCTGGCTCGTCCGGAAATACCCGGACACCCTACAGCGGCTCGAGTCACTGAGCGTCCCAGCCTGAGGGAGCTACGCGCTCAGTCTCGTGGACGAGTCCCGGGGGAGCGCCAACTCCTAACGACACTCAGGAGTCGCGGAACGGCGTTATATGTCCTGCATGCATTTCTGTTGTCGCCGCGACCCCATACTGCGCAGAAACGGGGTTCAGGAGGTCGGCGGTTCAAGTCCGCCCGGCCCGACCAGTACTGACGCGGGTTTCGGCGACGAGGCTGGGACCCGCGCCACGTTTGTTGCCTTAGTGTTGCCTAGGAGTGGGCGACTGCAGGCGTGCATCGGGTTGGCGGGTACGCTTCATGCTGATGGTGGTTTTGGCGCGGGCGCATCTTACGATTCCGTTCCTTCCCGCCCGCTAAACGTCAGTAACTTTTCGCGTCCCTGGTGCGTGCGTAGCGGTGGAGCGGGCAGGACGCGGGAATGCGTCCTGCCTGCTTCCGACCTTACTTGGGGGACGTCTTCACTCGGATGCCTAAATCTGTCCCCTGACCTCCCCCCCTGGGTGCTTGTTTGTGTGTACGTTCGCATACGCCATCTTGCTTCGGATCGCCCGTACCAGTTCATCGAATTCTCCTGGAGCGATGCCCTGACCGGTCGGGCCGATGACGTCGGCAGCCGTTATCGTCCCCGAGACCGTGCCCTGAGTTGCCGGGCACGCTGGCTTCCCTCCGCCCCCGCACAAGAAGGCACTGACGCCTCCAGCCACTCCCCTCTGACCGAAGTGAATATGGGCGAATAGGGTAACCGTTCCTTCCAAATTGGCATAGCTCAGCTCGAACTCGATAACGCCGTCATCGATCTTTGTCTTAAACTCCCCCGTGCCAGTGGTGGAGACGGCTGGAGTTTCTTCGAAGCCGTTGAGCTTAGCGTTGAGCGACGGATTCGGTGCCGCCTTCAAAGCCGTGGGCACCACCAGCAAGGCAACGACCAGCACGAGCAG
>JANONS010000075.1:0-2981 GCA_031420915.1 Armatimonadota bacterium | reverse complement strand
TTCCGCGATGAAGCCTTCCTGCCGCAGGTTGATCTCGAAGGGCCGATTGTTGACGACCGGCTCCGGGATCTTCCACTGGTCGATGACCGCGACTTGCGGCGGCGCCTCTTCCGTCGAAATGCCGAAGCCGATGGCCATTCTTTGGTATTCCATTGATCCCAGCGACCCCCCGAGCATATTGGTCATCCAGTCGGCCGTCGTCGCCAACGTCCAAAAGTTCGCCCGCAGTAGAGGTCTCGCGATTGCGGAGGAGCCGAAGGGAAACGTTCGCCTCTTTGGCCTGACTGTCCCGGATGATCAATTGGCTGACCGGCTCGTGGAGCTTCGCGAACTACGTCTGCTTTCGGACGGACAAGCGCTGTTTCTTGAACCGTCACTGAATGTTGAGATTGATTCCCGCACCGGATCCGCACTGTTGCGGGCGACGGACGACCAGATGAAGGATATTCTCCAAAAGATCCCTCGTGACCATGACGCGGAACGAAGACTCCTCTTTGAAAGCCCTCTGTATCTTCCAGGGAGGCACTTCGATCCGTTAACAAACCGCCCTCTTCAGCCGCATGTCTCCCTGGACACGTATGCGCGCGTGATGGGCCAACTTCAGAAGGCAGACCCTTCCCGCTACGCGATCATGCACAAAGGCACGCCATTTTATCTCATGGGCTGGCTTGCTTATGACATTAGGGACTACGAACGCGGGGTCTTTTATATGGATGCCGCGCTGTCGGAAGATGTTCACAACAACCCCAACTGGGATCGCACGCCCGCCGCAGCCTTCATCTTTCTGGACGATACGAACAGGGACGCGGCGGCTCGCGACGTGACGATCCAAATGAGACCAGAGATCATCCGACAGCTAGAACGCTATTCACGCCTGTCGGGAACGGTACTGTCCGTTGACGATCTTGTAGCGCGCTTCGTCAGGCTACATGTGGCTGATCCGACGCACCGCTCGATTGTGACCGCTCTCTTAACCTTTGTCCTCGAAGGACGCGATCGGCAGGAAATGATAGCAACACGCAGTGCACACGGAGGATCTTTGGAGCCCTTCTTGGTGCATCTGTTCAAAGGGGGACTCGTCTTTGAGTCTATCCTGAAGCGGCTCTACGGAGCAGCCGGCAAGAGTCTTGGAACCTACTTGGCCGCAGGCGCAGGTGATCTACTTCTGACGAAATCACTGTACGCAAAGCACACCCCATACGCCCTTGAGGACCTTCCCAAACTGCTGGCCGCCTGGGCATCTGAGCCTTTTCATGAGCGGTCGGTAGCCATCGCCTACGCAGTTCGAAACACTTCAGGTCATGATCTTGGTTGGCAGGACATTTTCGTTGATCCTGGCCTCTATTCGCAGCTATTCGAAGGCATCTTAGATGCCGTGTTCTGGACCATCGAAAGGAAGTACTAGGGCTCCCGTGTCGCGGAACTAGCGATCGTGCCCAACGGCCAGGGCACGACCTGCGTTGTGACCGGCCGGCTGGCACCTACGCCGTCTGTGTCCGCCGCCCGAAGTAGACGTATGACAATTGAAGGAGTATGATGTAATCGGTAAACCTCCAAGGAGGAGTTGGTCTGTGGCTACTGCAAAGGCACACGGTGTGGCGAGGAAGGTCCGGGCTCGGCGGGCCCCCGTTGGGAAGATCGCACCGAAGGAAGTCGTGGTCCTCGATCTTAGGGAGGAGTTGGAGCATGCCCCGCGCCCGCTCCTCGAGGCCGTCCGCAACACGCTCAGCGCCAGCCGGGATGACGTCAAGAACGCCATCCTGACCCGCTCTCTGAATCTCACCCGGCGGGCCATGGAGCATGTCTCTCCAGGTATCCTCGCGGAAGCTGTGGCCGCCAGCACGGATCAGGAAGCCATGCTTCGGATCCTGGAGGCTCCCGAGATGGCCGCGCCAGTGATCGAGACCGCCACCATCGACGCGGCTCGCGCAGCAGGGATCGAGGCTCGCGACCAGCTTCTCACCGCCCAGGGTGGATCGTGGCCGGTTGAACGGGTGGCGAAGTACCTGGGCCTGACCCGTCAGGCGGTCGACAAGCGTCGCAAGGCGAACAAACTCGTTGGCCTCGCGATGGGGCGGCACGGCTACCTCTATCCGTCCTGGCAGTTCAACCGGAACGGCACCTTGCCCGGACTCGAAAACGTGCTTGGGGGACTGCACCGGCACGACCCGTGGTCGCAGGTCATCTTCCTGCTGAGCCCTAACGATCGTCTGGATGGGGTGGCCCCGCTGGAGGCGTTGAGGAAGGGGCGGGCCGAGGACGTAAAGATCGCCGCCGCATTGTTCGGAGAGCATGGGGCAGCCTAGCACGGGCGGCCCGGACTCCCTTGGAGGCCCCCCCGACGACCTGAATGAGCGGTCACTCCCCCTCCGCCCATACTCCGAGGTGGCGTATCGAGTGTACTGGCTCGATCGAAACCCAATGTACTTTGGAAAAAACAAAGCATCGCGCTTCGATGATCCGTCGGGCGAGTATGGGGTGATGTACGCCGCCGTCACGCCTGAGGGTGCCTTCGCCGAGACCCTGTTGCCGCGTCCTGGCGTGCTGACGCCCACCACGCGCGCAGAGGGAGGGACCGTCCCGGTGTCCGGCGCCATGGTCGACGCTCACGGCCTGGCCCAGGTGACTTGCACGAGCCCGCTCCAGTGTGTCGACGTGGGCGGTGAACACTTGGCCTCTATCGGCGTGGACGCGAGCATCGCGACGGGTGGGTGGAAGATCTCGCAGCAGTGGTCGCGGGCCTTCTTTAGCCACCCCTCACAGCCGGACGCCATCCTGTATCGTGGCCGGCGGGACCCGTCCTTGCTATCGCTCGCTATCCACGAGCGGGCCGGGCCGAAGATCACGGTGACCCCGCTCGGCGGGCTGTCCGAGCCGCACCACTCGGGGCTGCTGGCCGCGATCATTCGACGCTATCATGTCGTGATTGTCCCGAGTCGATGAGGCCAAGAAGCCTGACGCCCCACGCGCATCGCGGGCCG
>JANONS010000074.1:0-1901 GCA_031420915.1 Armatimonadota bacterium | reverse complement strand
CTTTGCCTGCTTGGCCATCAAACCATCCTCAGATACACGGGGTTTATCTCAAATATACAATACGCCACAGGGGGAGGTATCCTCCTCCTGTGGATCCGGGGGGTCTAGCCCGAGCGGAGGCGAGGGTCAAAGGCGTCCCGGATACCGTCCCCCAGGAAGTTATACGCCACAACCGCGATGATGATGAATAGGCCCGGCAGGAGCAGCCAGGGGGCTCTGGACAGGTTGGACAGGTTGGTGCCCGCCGTCAGCAGGTTGCCCCAGGAGGCGCACGGCTCGCGGACGCCAAACCCGATGAAGCTCAGCGCCGACTCCCCGAGGATGGCCCCCGGGATGCCTAGCGTGGCGACGATGATCACGAGCGTACTGGTGTTGGGCAGAATGTGGCGGGTGATGACCCGCAGGTCGCTCAGACCGATCGCCCGCGCCGCCAGGACAAACTCCTGCTCCTTTAGAGAGAGGACATACCCGCGGATCAGGCGCGAGAAGCCAGCCCAGCCGATGAAACTGAGAATGACGGTGATCAGGTAGAAGCCGGTGGTGCAGCCGACGCTCGTGGGGAGGACCGCGGCCAGGGTCAGCAGCAGGTAGAAGCCGGGGAAGGCGATGATCACCTCCGCGATGCGCATCATGATGTTGTCGATCCGGCCGCCGTAGTAACCGGCGATCCCCCCGTAGACCATGCCGATCGGGAGCGTGATGGCCGCCACCAGGATCCCGATGATCAGGGAGACCCGCGAGCCGTACAGGATCCGGGTGAACAGGTCCCGGCCGAACTGATCCGTCCCGAAGAGGAAGATGCGGCCCGGCGGGTCCACGCCAAAGAGGTGGATCGTCGTCGGCAAGACCCAGAACAGCCGGTGAGGCTCCCCCCGCACAAAGAAGCGCAAGAAGTACTTCTTGCTGGTGTCCGCCGTGTAGATGCGCAGCCCGGGGTCCGTCAGCGTGGTCTCGTGGACGAAGGGGCGGAGGTGCCAGCGGCCCTCGGCGTCGACAAAACGCGGCAGGGTGGGCGGGTGGTAGAAGCGCGACCGGTCGGTGAAGTCGATCGAGTAGGGGGCGATGAAGTCGCCGAACAGCGAGAAGGTGTAGAGCACCACCAGGATGCCGCCGCCGATCAACGCGATCCGGTGCTTGCGCAACTGGCGCCAGGCCAGCGACCGGGGGGTCTGGGGCGCCGCGATCGCCGCCGCGCGCGCCTGGGCGTCGGCCTTCTGGTCCGCCTCCCGGCGGACAGCGGCCCTGGCGTCAGTCATACCGGATCCTGGGGTCGGCCACCGCTATGAGGATGTCGGCCATGAGGTTGCCGAGCACCAGCGTGGTGCTGCCGATGAGGAGGCTCCCCATCACGACGTACAGGTCCTTCCGGAGGACCGATTCCAGAATCAGCTGCCCGAGCCCCGGCCAGCCGACGACGTTCTCGAGGATCGCCGACCCGCTGAGCAACGCGCCGAGGTCGAACCCAAAGAGCGTGATCAGCGGGTTGATCGCGTTCCGCACCGCGTGCTTGTAGATCACCGGGCGCTCGGCCAGCCCCTTGGCCCGCGCGGTGCGCACGTAGTCCTGGCGCAACACCTCGAGCAGGTTCCCCCGCATCTGGCGCATCTGGCTGGCGGCCCCCCCGATGCCCAGCACCGCGGCGGGGATGATCAGGTGTCTCCCCACGTCCAGCATCTTGCCGTACCAGGGCAGGAACTCGTAATCCAGACTGGTCATCCCGCCGATCGGCAGCCACCCGGTCTTGTAGGCAAACAGCAGCAGGAGGAGGCCGGAGAAGAAGGTCGGGGTGGAGATGCCGAGGTACGCTCCCATGGAGAGCGCATTGTCCGACACGGAGTACTGCCTGGTTGCGGCGTGGATGCCGATGGGGATGGCCACCACCCAGGAGAGGGTCACCGCGG
>JANONS010000073.1:0-6729 GCA_031420915.1 Armatimonadota bacterium | reverse complement strand
GATCCGGACCTGCGCTCGTTCGCCCGGTCCGCGATCAAACCGTTGCAGGCCCTGCCCCTTGCCGCGGACGGCGCGGTGGAGCGTTTTGCGTTGACCCTCTCCGAACTGGCGGTGGTCTGCGGGTCACACAGCGGCGAGGGGGTTCACCTCGCGGCCGTTCGGGCGATCCTGGAGAAAATCGGCCTCGAGGAGGGCGCGCTGCAATGCGGGGGCCACTTCCCCTTTCACGCACAGACGGCAGAGACGATGCGCGCCCGTGGAGAGGCCCCGCGTCCGATCCACGATAACTGCTCGGGGAAGCACGCGGGGATGCTGGCGCTGGCTCGCCTTCACGGGTGGGATCCGGATAGCTACATGGCCCCGGATCATCCCGTGCAGGCGCGGTCCCGGAAGGTGATTGGCGCCCTCACCGGAACGCCCACCGCGACCGCCGCCCGGGCCATCGATGGGTGCGGCGTGCCCACCTACCACATCGCGCTCCGGGAACTGGCCACCGCATTCGCCCGTCTGGGGACGGCGGCCTCCCTCGACGCGCCATGGCGGGAGGCGGCGCAGCTCGTCACCTCGGCGATGATGCGCTTTCCCGAGATGGTGGCTGGCACCGGCCGGCTGGATACGGCGTTGATGAAGGTCGCTTCCGGACGGCTCTTCGCCAAAAGCGGCGGCGAGGCGATCTACGCGGTGGGGGTTCCGGGGCGCGGCCTTGGCCTGGCTCTGAAGATTGAAGACGGGACCTCGCGGGCGGCGGGTCCCGTGGTCATCGAAGCCCTCCGGCAGCTGGAGGTCCTGACGGAGGAGGAGGTCCGCACGCTGGCCCCTTTCCACCATCCGCCGGTAGTGAACCGGAAGGGCGTCCAGGTGGGGGAGATCACCCCGGCGGTGATCCTGCAGTCGCGCTGACCCTGCAGGAACGTCGCTCGCGCGCGCGGATCGGATTACAATACATCACGAGGATGCCCACGGAGGTGAGCAGTCATCGTCACACGCGCTGAATGGATAACCTTTCTGAGGCGAGCCCTGCCCGCTCTCCTGGCCGCCATCGGTCTCCTCCTGCCTGTCGCCGCGGAGCCGGCGAGCGCACCCCCCGTGCTCCCGACCGTGTACCGCATCGATGTCGAGGGGATCATCGCACCTGCCACGGCGCGCTACATCCTGCGCGCGATCCGGCAGGCCGAGGAGGCGCGGGTGGAGGCGCTCCTCATCCGGCTCGATACCCCCGGGGGGCTCCTCACGTCCATGGACCAGATCACGAAAGCCATGCTGAACGCCAGCGTGCCGATCATCGTCTTCGTCGCCCCCGAAGGCGCGCGCGCGGCATCGGCCGGGGTGTTCATCACCTACGCCGCACACCTCGCCGCCATGGCGCCCGCGACACGGATCGGGGCGGCCCATCCCGTGGGGGTCGGGCAGGGCGGGGAGCAGGATCGGACCCTGATGGAGAAGATCACGAACGACGCCGTCGCCAACATCCGGGGGATCGCGCGCCGGCGCGGGCGGAACGCGGAGTGGGCCGAGCGGGCCGTCCGCCTGAGCGTCTCCGCCACCGAGGAGGAGGCGGCGCGCCTGCATGTGGTCGATCTCATCGCCCGGAATGTCGACCACCTCCTCCAGGCGGTCAACGGCCGCAGCGTGACCTCGGTCGAGGGGCCGAAGCGCCTGGCCACCGCGCGCGCGCGCGTGGTTCCCCTCGGGATGGACATCACCGAGCAATTCCTGCGGCTGCTCAGCGACCCGAACATCGGGTTCATCCTCATGAATATCGGGATCATCGGCATCCTGGCGGAGCTGTATAATCCTGGGCTCATCCTGCCCGGGGTGGTCGGCGCTATCGCCCTTGTGCTCGGACTCGCCTCCTTTGCCATCCTCGAGGTGAACGCGGCGGGGCTGCTGCTCATCGCGCTGGCGGTGACCATGTTCATCGCGGACATCAAGATCCCGGGGCACGGCGTGCTCACGTTCGGAGGGGTGGTCTCCTTTATCTTCGGCGCGATCCTGCTGACGCAGCGGCAGGCCCCCTTCCTGCAGATCTCGCTTCAGTTGATCATCGGGGTCGCCCTGGCGCTGGCCGCGTTCTTCCTCTTCGCCGTCGGGGCGGGAGTCCGCGCCCAGGGGGCGCCGGTGCGGAGCGGGAGTGAGGGGCTGGTGGGCGCGGTCGGTGTGGCACGCACCAACCTGGAACCGGAGGGGATGGTGTTCGTCCTCGGGGAGATATGGAGTGCCAGAGCGGAGGAAGGGATGATCCCGGAAGGTCAGCGCGTGCAGGTGGTGGGCCGCGACGGCCTGCGCGTCCGCGTCCGGCCCGTGGCATAAGAGGACGCACGCTCGTCACACAGTGATCACCATCACGACGCACAGCGAGGACGAAACCTTCGAGGTCGGGCGGCGCCTGGGGCGGTATCTGCGGCGCGGCGATCTGGTCGCCCTGACGGGAGAGCTCGGGAGCGGGAAGACCATCCTGGCCCGCGGGATCGCGGTGGGACTCGATGCCCAGGGCTACATCGCCAGTCCGACCTTCACCCTCATCCGGGAGTACCGGGGCCCTACGCCCGTCTATCATGTGGACCTGTACCGTCTGGAGCGGGTGGAGGTCGCCGACCTGGGTCTGGAGGAGTTGCTGGACCGAGGCGTCACCGTGATCGAGTGGGCAGAGAAGGCCGCGGATCTCCTGCGCCCGCCGCTCTTGCAGATCGCGTTCACCCCTGGGAGTGGACTGGAGGACCGGATCATCCGGTTTTCCGCGGAGGGTCCCGGTCCCCACGCGGCCGTCCGGGCACTGGCGGCCGCGTGGACCCCCGCCTGATGCCGATGCGCGTCCTGGGCATCGAAAGCGCTACCCTCTACGGCAGCGTGGCGATTGTCGCAGAGGAGGGGATCCTGGTCGAGATCACGGCGCTCGTGCCGATGCGTCACCTGGAGTGGCTGCTGCCCGCGATCGACCAGGCGCTGCGTGACGCCGGGATCAGCCGCAGCCAGGTGGATGGACTCGCCGTTTCGGCAGGTCCGGGCGGGTTCACCGGTCTCCGCATCGGGATCGCCACGGCCGCCACGTGGGCTAGAGCGATGGGAATCCCCCTGGTCGGCGTCTCCACGCTGGAGGCGCTCGCCGGGGCCTGTGGCACCCCCGGGCTCGTCGCGCCCGTGCTCGATGCGAAGCGGGGGGAGGTGGCCGCAGCGCTCTTCCGGCGTGAGGAGGACATGGGTCTCACACGGTTACGCGAGGACACCCTGCTTCCCCCGGAGGCGCTGGGCGAGTTGCTCTCCACGGACGAGCCGGTGCTCCTGCTGGGGGATGGGCTGGCCAGATGGCCGGAGGCGATTCAGCGGGCGGTGCGCCTGCCCCGCGTGGCGCCCCCCGTGCTGTGGACGCCCCGCGCCGCACTGGTGGCGACGCTCGGGCGGGAGCGGTTGCTCCGGGGGCAGGGGCACGACCCGTACCGCCTCTTGCCCCTCTACGGGCGGCGGCCTGCGGTGGAGAAAATCGGGTAGAATACCAGGCAAGACCCCGTGATGAAACAGATCACACGAGTCGAGATCGCACCCATGACTGTGCAGGACATCCCTGCGATCCTGGAGATTGAGCGCCGGTCCTTTGCCACCCCGTGGCCCAGGGACGCCTACATCCACGAGCTCGACCACAACCGCACCGCCGTGTACGTGGTGGCCCGCCAGGATGAGGCCGCCGTCGGGTACGCGGGGATGTGGGTGGTCATGGATGAGGCCCACATTACGACGATCGCCGTGGACCCGCCGCTTCGCGGTCTCGGGATCGGGGAGCGCCTGCTGATCGGCCTCATTGACCGGGCCATCGAGCGGGGGGCGCGGTGGATCCAGCTGGAGGTGCGCCAGTCCAACATGGTCGCGCAGCGCCTCTATCACAAGTACGGGTTTCGCGAAGTGGGGATCCGCCGCCATTACTACAGTGACAGCGGGGAAGATGCGGTCGTCATGTGGACGGGAAACCTCGGGGAGGACTTTCAGCAGCGCTACCGGTCGCTGCGAACGGCGTTTCTCGGTGCCTGACCGCGCCCGCGCGTGACCCTCCTCCTTGGGATCGAGACCTCTTGCGACGAGACGGCCGCGGCCGTCGTCGGGGACGACTTCCGCATCCGCAGCAATGTCATTGCCTCGCAGGCCGACCTGCACCGGCGCTTTGGGGGTGTGGTGCCCGAACTCGCCTCCCGCAGTCACATCGAGCGGCTGCTCCCGGTGATCGACGAGGCGCTGCATGAGGCCTCATCCGGGCTCGAGGACATCGGTGCCATCGCCGTCACGCGCGGCCCGGGGTTGGTGGGGAGCCTCACCGTGGGCGTAGCCGCCGCCAAGGCGCTGGCCTATACGCGCGGCCTGCCGCTGGTGGGCGTGAATCATCTGGAGGGGCACATCTACGGGAACCGGCTGGATCGGGCAGCGTGGCCGCTCCCCGCGGTGGTCCTGATTGTCTCCGGCGCGCACACCGATCTCGTGCTCATGCGCGAGGAGGGCCGGTACGCGGTGCTCGGTCGCACCCGTGACGATGCGGCGGGTGAGGCCTTCGACAAGGTGGCTCGGGTGATGGGGTTGGGCTATCCAGGAGGGCCGGCGATGGATCGGCTTGCGGAGGGCGGCGACCCCGAGCAGGTCCCGCTCCCCCTTCCCTTCCCGGACGGCGGCTACGACTTTTCCTTCAGCGGCTTGAAGACGGCCGCGCTGAGAGTGTGGCGTAGCGCCGCCGACGGCGAACGCTTCGCCCGGGTCTTCGCGGCGAGCTTCCGCCGCGCGGTCACCTCGGTGCTGGTGAGCAAACTCTTCCGGGCGGTCGATGCTCACCGTCCGAGGAGTGTGATGTTGGCCGGCGGGGTGGCGGCCAACACCCTCCTCCGGGTGCGAGTGGAAGCGGAAGCCTCCCGCCGCGCGCTCCCAATGCTCATCCCTCCACCCGTCCTCTGCACGGACAACGCCGCGATGATCGCGGCCGCCGGCCTGGCCCGCCTCGCCCGGGGGGAGAAGGATGGTTTGGACCTCGCGGTCGCGGCGGACCTGCCCCTCTCCTGAGCGTCCGCTTCCCGACAACTCTTTGAGGGGCCAATGTTCTGCATTTTCGCCGGGTTGAGGCCAAATGGAGGGTGAATGTTCGCCATAAAGTGGGGGGCAAACTCCTGTGGATAGTGTGCACAAACCTGTGGGCAAGGCAGAAATGGGCCCCTGCTCCCTCACGAGGTAGCACGGGCGGATCCACCCCATCGTTCACTTATCGGCCTCTTCCGGATCCGGATACGCGCAGCCCTCTCGGAAATTAGGGCTTGAAACCGAGGGCCGCCCTGCCTACGATACAGGGGGGTTAGCACTCACCGGTGACGAGTGCTAACTCCCAACACCCGTGCAAGGAGGGACACAGCGATGCAGATTCGGCCACTGGGCGACCGTGTCGTCGTCAAGCCGCTTGAGGAAGAGGAGCGCACCAAGGGCGGGATCGTCCTCCCCGATACGGCCAAGGAGAAACCCCAGCATGGGGAGGTCGTGGCCGTGGGACCCGGCGAGTGGGATGAGGACGGGAAGAAGCGCATCCCGCTCGATGTGCAGGCCGGCGACAGGGTGCTCTTCGCCAAGTACTCTGGGGCTGAGGTGAAGTGGGAGGATGAGGAGTACCTGATTCTCCGGCAGAGTGACATCCTCGCCGTGGTGGAACGTGCGAAGGCCAAAGTCTAACCGCGGGCTCTGACCGCTTGTGTGACGGAGGTGAACAGCAGTGCCGAAGATTCTGGCCTTTGAAGAACAGGCGCGGCGGGCGATGGAACGTGGGGTGATCAAACTCGCCAACGCTGTCCGGATCACGCTCGGCCCGAAGGGCCGGAACGTCGTCCTGGAAAAGAAATTCGGGTCGCCCACCATCACCCACGACGGGGTGACCGTGGCGAAGGAGATCGAGCTGGAGGATCCCTTTGTGAACGCGGGCGCCCAGCTCGTCCGGGAGGTCGCCACGAAGACGGAGGATGTCGCCGGCGACGGGACCACCACCGCGACCATCCTGGCGCAGGCAATCATCCATCACGGCCTGAAGCTGGTGGCGGCCGGTGCCAACCCGGCGGCCCTCAAACGCGGCATCGACCAGGCGGTCGACGCCGTGGTCGAACACATCAAGCAGCAGGCCCGGCCGCTGGAGACTCCCGAGGACATTGCCCATGTGGCCAGCATCTCGGCCAACGATCCCGCGATCGGCAAGATCATCGCCGACGCGATGGACAAAGTGGGCAAGGATGGGGTCATCACCGTCGAGGAGTCTAAAGGGATTGAGACGACGATGGAGGTCGTCGAGGGGATGATGTTCGACAAAGGGTACATCTCCCCGTACTTCATCACCGACCCCGAGAAGATGGAGGCGGTCCTGGAGGAGCCACTCATCCTGATCACCGACAAGAAGATCGGCGCCATCAAAGACCTCCTCCCGGTCCTGGAAAAAGTCGTGCAGGTCGGCAAGCCCCTGCTGATCATCGCGGAGGACATCGAGGGTGAGACGCTGGCCACCCTGGTCGTGAACAAACTGCGGGGAACGCTCCAGGCGGTGGCGGTGAAAGCCCCGGCGTTCGGCGACCGGCGCAAGGCCGTCCTGCAGGACATCGCCATCCTCACCGGCGGGCAGGTGATCAGCGAAGAGGTCGGGCTCAAACTGGAGAACACCGACGTCGGGAAGCTCGGCCGGGCCCGCCAGGTGAAGGTGCGCAAGGACGAGACGATCCTGATCGGCGGGGCGGG
>JANONS010000072.1:0-3925 GCA_031420915.1 Armatimonadota bacterium | reverse complement strand
GTTGGGCGGATTGGTTAAGAAAACCAAACCTTCCACTCTGCGAAGGTCGAGAATCAACGTACCCGTTCGGCAGTATCTGGTATCGGTCCTCTATTCAAGAGAAGGATTTTAGGGCACTCTAAAGAGCAACGGACGGGTGTGCATTGGGAGCTTATGCAGCAAGTCGGTGGAGAGTATGAGGGAGTTTGACGCCATCTTCGCTGCTGTGAGATCATAGGCCGCGCTATGGAGTACGACGTGAAGGATCTCAACAGCGTCCGCCAGGGACGGCTGCGTCTGGAGTGGGCCGAGCGCGAGATGCCGGTCCTCCGCCGCCTCCGGGACCGGTTCAGCGCGGAGCGGCCGCTGGCCGGGATCCGCATCGCCGCCTGCCTGCATGTGACGACGGAGACCGGTGCGCTGGTGCGGACGCTGGTCGCCGGCGGCGCCGAGGTGAAGCTGTGCGCCAGCAACCCTCTCTCCACGCAGGACGACCTGGCGGCGGCGCTGGTGGAGGAGCAGATCGGGGTCTTCGCCATCAGGGGTGAGGACCGGGAGACCTACTACCGGCACATCCACCGGGCGCTCGACGCGCGGCCGCATATCACGATGGACGATGGCGCCGACCTCGTCACCACGATCCACCACGAGCGGCGCGAACTCCTCGATGGGATCATCGGCGGCACGGAGGAGACGACCACGGGTGTGATCCGGCTGCGGGCGATGGCGCGCGACAAAGCGCTCGCTTACCCGATCGTCGCCGTGAACGATGCCCGCACCAAGCATCTCTTCGACAACCGCTTCGGGACCGGTCAGTCGACCCTCGACGGCCTGATGCGGGCGACCAACCTCCTCCTGGCCGGGCGCGTGCTGGTCGTGTGCGGCTACGGCCTCTGCGGCCGGGGCGTGGCGATGCGGGCGCGAGGTCTGGGGGCCCGGGTGGTCGTCACCGAGGTGGAGCCCCTGCGCGCGCTGGAGGCGGTGATGGAGGGCTACCAGGTGCTGCCGCTCGCCGAGGCGGCGAGCGTGGGCGATGTGTTCATCACCGTGACCGGGAACCGGGACGTGATCCGGCGAGAGCACATGGAGCGGATGCGCGACGGCGCCATCCTGGCGAACAGCGGCCACTTCAACGTCGAGATCGACATCCCGGCGCTGGAGGATCTGGCGAAGACGAAACGTCGCCTCCGCGAGCATGTGGACGAATACGTGCTGTCCGACGGACGCCGCCTCTATCTGCTGGCGGAGGGGCGCCTCCTGAACCTGGCCGCCGCGGAGGGACACCCGGCGGCGGTGATGGACATGAGCTTTGCCAACCAGGCGCTCGCCGTTGCGTATCTGGCCCGGGAAGGGAAGGGGCTAGAGCCGGCGGTCCACCCGGTGCCCCAGGCGATCGATGCGGCGGTGGCACGTCTCAAGTTGGAGGCGATGCGTATCGCCATCGACGCGCTCACCCAGGAGCAGGAGCGCTACCTGACCTCCTGGGAAGAGGGCACCTGATCCGCAGGACCTGATCGCCCCGGTGCGCCGCCGATATACCTGGTGTGCTCCGGGGACTGGTCGATCTGCTCTTCCCTCCGCGGTGCTTGGTCTGCCGGCTCCCTGGGGACGACCCGCTCTGCGGTCGCTGCCGGTTGGATTTCAAGCCGGTCCCGCCGCCGATCTGTCCGCGATGCGGATGCCCGCTCCAGCGACTGGTGGGCGCGTGCATCTGCACGCGCTGCCGGTCGGGCACGGTGCCGTTTGCGGCCGCCAGGGCCATGGGCCTGTTTGAGGGACGGCTGCGGTCCGCGATCCACCGGTTCAAGTTTGAGGGACGCATGGAGTTGGGCCAGATCCTGGGGGATTTGCTGGCCGGTTTCGTCCGCGGCGCGCCCACCCTGGTGGATTCTGATCTCGTCGTTCCCGTCCCGATGCACCATAGGCGCCAGCGAGCGCGCGGCTACAACCACGCGACCCTGCTGGCGGAGCCGGTCGCCCGGGCCCTGCGCGTACCGCTTGCGGAGCGCGCGCTGATCCGCCTCACCGCGACCGCGCCCCAAACCGCGCTAAGGCGCGCCGAACGTCAGGCCAACGTCCGCGGCGCCTTCGCGCTCCCCCCCGAAGGAGCGGACCTTGTGCGAGGGCGCTCCATTCTGCTCGTCGACGATGTGCTGACGAGCGGCGCAACGGCGGCCGAGTGCGCCCGGGTCCTGCTTCACGCGGGGGCGGCCGCGGTCAGGGTGGCGACGCTGGCCCGGGCGGAGGAGGGCTGAGCGAGGGCTGAGCGCGCGAGGCCGCAGGGAGTGCTCCGTCTAGCGGCGAAGGCTCCTGCACCAAGAAGCGGAACACGCGGTGGGGGGAGGAGAGCGGGTGGATCTGCGGCTGGCCAAGCGGATGGCGCTCCTCGGCACCGAGACCGCGTTCGAGGTGCTAGCGCGCGCCAAGGCCCTCGAGCGTCAGGGCAAGCACATCGTCCACCTCGAGATCGGCGAACCTGACTTCGACACCCCGGCCGCCATCACGGAGGCGGGGATCCAGGCCCTGCGCGACGGGCATACCCACTACACCCCCACGGCCGGGCTGTGGGAGGTGCGGGAGGCAGTCGCTCAGTACGTCGGCCGCACCCGCGGGATCCGGGTCGCGCCGGATGAGGTCGTCCTGACGACGGGGGCCAAGCCGGTGATCTTCTTTGCGATGCTGGCGCTCATCGAGCCTGGCGACGAGGTCATCGTCCCCGATCCCGCCTACCCGATCTACGAGTCTGCGGCTCGCTTCGCCGGCGGCACCGTGCGGCCCCTGGTGCTGCGCGAGGAGGACGACTTCCAGATAGACCCCGACCAGTTTCGCCGCCTCCTGGGGCCGCGCACCAAACTCGTCGTGCTCAACTCGCCGCACAACCCGTGCGGTTCCGTCCTCTCCCGCGAGCACCTGACCGCCATCGCGCAGGCGCTCGCGGGAAGAGAGACCTGGGTGCTCTCCGATGAGATCTACGGGCGGATCACCTACGACGCCGAGCAGGTCAGCATCGCCAGCCTGCCGGGGATGCAGGAGCGGACGATCATGCTGGACGGTTTCTCCAAGACCTACGCGATGACCGGCTGGCGGCTGGGCTTCGGCGTGATGCCGGCCCCGCTCGCGGAGCGCATGACGCAACTCGCCACGAACGCCACCGCCTGCGCGGCGGCGTTCACCCAGATCGCCGGGGCCGCGGCCCTGCGGGGGTCGCAGGATGCCGTCCTGGCGATGGTGGCGGAGTTTCGCCGCCGGCGCGACCGTATCGTCGCGGGGCTGCGCGCCATCGAAGGGATGACGTGCCGCCTGCCGGCGGGCGCGTTCTACGTCTTTCCCAACGTCAGGGCGATCGACGAGCAGAGCGCGCGGTTCGCCTCATTCCTGTTGGATGAGATGGGGGTGGCCGCGGTCGCCGGTACCGCCTTCGGTTCGAGCGGCCAGGGCTACCTGCGCCTCTCCTATGCCAACTCGAGCCCTCACTTCGACGAGGGGGTGCAGCGGATCGCTGAAGGGGCGGCTCGCTACCGCGCCGCGGCGAAAGCGTAGCGATGAAGCGACTGATCCTGGCGCTCAGCAAGGAGGATTCGATCCTCTCGGCCCCCGAGGCGGAGGGACGCGGCATCCGCATCGTGGCGGAACTCCGAGAGTTCCGGCCTGGCAGGTGAGCGCGGCGGTCCGCACCGGCAGCCCCAGGTAGGACGATCCTCCCCTCGGAATACCTCAGCATGCGGATTCCTCGATCCGTCCGTTCGGGTTTCATGGGGTTGGCGCTGGCGGTTGCGCTCCCCGTCCTCATCGCCCTCCCGGTCGCGGCGAAGTCCTTTCACTTCTCCCGGGTAGAGATCACCGCCGAGGTGCGGCCGGATGGATCAATGCGGATTGTCGAGCGGCGCACCTTCGACTTCAACGGGTCGTTCCGCTGGGCGTCCTACCGGTTACCGCTTACAGGCGC
>JANONS010000071.1:0-14598 GCA_031420915.1 Armatimonadota bacterium | reverse complement strand
CCACGCCCAGGATCTCTCCCCGGCGCACGCTGAACGAGATTCCCCGCACGGCGGGCAGCCCCCGATCATTGTGGGCCCACAGGTCCTCGACCTCCAAGGCGCCCAGCGGCGCGCCCCCGTCCGGTCCACGCGTCGCTCTCGGCAGGCGGAACTCCACCTCCCGGCCCACCATCATCCGGGCGAGCGTGCGTTTGTCCGTCCTCTCTATCGGAAGGGTATCGACGACGCGACCCTTGCGCAGCACGGTCACGCGGTCCGCGACGTCCATAACCTCGTCCAGTTTGTGCGTGATGAAGATGACGGCGTGCCCCTCGTCTTTCATCCGTCGCAGGACCTTGAACAGGCCCTGCGACTCCTGCGGCGTGAGGACGCTCGTAGGCTCATCCAGCACCAGGATCTCGGCGCCGCGGAGCAGGGCCTTCAGGATCTCGACCCGCTGCTGCTCGCTGACTGAGAGTTCCCAGATGCGGGCGCGGGGGTCGACCGTGAGGCCATACCGTTCGCCGAGTTCCACGATCCGATGCTCGAGGCGTCTGGCGGGAAACAACGCGCTCGCCCCGGGGAGGCCGAGGGCGATGTTCTCTGCCACCGTGTGCCGGCGGACCAACAGGAAGTGCTGGGGGACCATGCCGATGCCGCGGGTAATGGCGTCGCGCGGCGAGTGAATGCGCACGGGCCGGCCCCGGAGCAGGATCTCACCCGCATCGGGCTGGTAGATGCCGTAGAGGATGTTCATGAGGGTCGTCTTGCCCGCCCCATTTTCGCCGAGCAGGGCGTGCACCTCGCCCGCCCGCACCTCCAGGGTGACCCGGTCGTTGGCCACCACCCCGGGGAAGGTTTTGGTGATGTTCTGCAGGGCCAGGAAGGTTGATTGGCCGGCCATGGCAAAATCCCGACTAGACTGATGAGGCAGTGCCGCGATGAGGCAGTGCCGCTCCCGGTGCTGAGGGTTCGCCCGGCTCGCCCACCCATTCCTGCCGCGGGTGGGTGACCGAACGCGAAACGCGCATCAGATCCTGTTGAGGAGGTGGGCAGCGTGCAGCAAGGAACAGGGAGTGAGAACAGGCTGGTGGCAGCACTCGGGTATCCGATCTGGGTGGTCGCTGTGGTCGTGCTGCTTACGGACATGAAGCAGAACCGTTTTATGCGCGTTCATGCCATTCAGGCCCTCGGGTATGCGGTGGCCTGGGTGGTGATCTACATCGGCTTCGCCATTGTCACGGCAGTGCCGTTCTTGGGCTTCGGGCTGTTATTCCTTTGGCCGTTTCTGTACATCGCCTGGTTCATCATCGCACTGTTCTACGCGTACCGCGCCTACCAGGGGCAGACGTTCAGCATCCCCGTCGTGAGCCAGTTCACGGCGCGGTATATCGGCTCGGAGGGGTAGTCGGTAGAATGCACTCTGATGGACGTGCTGCTGCCGCGCACGCTGGAGGAGGCGCTCGAGATCAAGGCGGCTCGGCCGGAGGCCGTCCCCATTTCCGGGGGGACCGACCTTATGGTCGAGTTGAACTTCGACCGCCGCCGGCCTGACCTGATCCTCGACATCTCTCGCCTCGCCGAACTGCGGGAGTGGCGGCGGGAGGACGGCGGTCTGTTCCTCGGCTCAGGGGTCACATACAGCCAGATTGTCAGAGAACTTCGCGAGTTCCGCCCGCTGGTCGAGGCGTCGCGGACGGTCGGATCGCCGCAGATCAGGAATCGCGGGACGGTGGGCGGGAATCTGGGCACCGCCTCCCCAGCCGGCGACGCGCTCCCGGTTCTCGCCGCCTACGATGCAGAGGTGGTGCTGACGCAGGCCGGGGGTCGAACGCGCTCGCTCCCGTGGCACGCGTTTATGGTCGGCCCCAAGAAGACGGTCATCGAACCCTCGGAGTTGATCCTGGGAGCGCAGTGGCGGATCACACGCGGGCCCGGGTCCTTCTCGAAGATCGGCACGCGCAACGCGATGGTCATCGCGGTGGCCAGCCTGTGTCTGGTGATCGACGAAGACCGGCGGGCGGTGAGGGTGGCCCTCGGCTCGGTCGGGCCGACGATCCTCCGCGCGCCGGAAGCGGAGGGATTTGCTGCACGGGCGCTCGCTGACGCCGGCACGTGGGATGACCCAGCGGCGCCACTCCCCGCGCAGGCATTCCAGGACTTCGGGGAGCGCGTGGCGGCGACCGCACGACCGATCGACGACGTGCGCGGCACCGCCGCGTACCGGCGACACGCCTGCGCCGTCCTGGCCAGGCGCGCCCTCGCCTGGGCCGTCAACGACCGGATCACAAAACGACGGGGCCTGTGATGCTGGTCCGGACGAAGGTCAACGGCGAGTGGATGACCGCGGACGTGTGGGGCGGGGCGAGCCTGCTCTACATGCTGCGCGAGCACCTGGGCCTCCCCGGCTCGAAGAACGCGTGCGAACAGGGCGAGTGCGGCTCCTGCTCTGTGTGGCTGGACGGCGAGCTGGTCTGCGCCTGTCTGGTCCTTGCGGCTCAGGTGCACGAGCGGGAGGTACGCACCGTCGAGGCGCTGGCGACCGATGAAGGACTGCACCCGGTCCAGGAGGCGTTCGTCGAGAGCGGCGCGGTGCAGTGCGGGTTCTGCACCCCGGGTCTGGTCGTCGCGGTGGCCGACCTGCTGACCCGCGATCCCTCCCCAACGGAGGCCGCCGTGCGAGAGGCGCTGTCCGGCAACCTGTGCCGGTGCACGGGCTACGCGAAGATCCTGGACGCCGTGTGGGCGGCCGCCGGGCGTATGCGCGAGGGGCGCCGGTGAGCAGGCTGCTCATCGAGTCGTGTGAAGTCGTCGTCACGATGGACGACGCCGGCACGGAGATTGCCGGCGGGTCAATTCTGATCGACGATGGTGTACTCGCCTGGGTCGGCCCGGGCGCTCCTGATCCCGCACTGGCGCACGGCGCCGAGCGGGTGGAAGGACGCGGCGCGGTCGCGATCCCCGGCCTGATCAACACCCATCACCACCTCTACCAGACGCTCACCAGGGTCCGGGCGACAGACCAGGGACTCTTCGGCTGGCTGAAAGCGCTCTATCCCGTGTGGGCTGGTCTCGATGAGGAGTGGGTGCGGGCGGCCGCGCGCGTCGGCCTCGCTGAACTCGCCCTGTCGGGGTGCTCGACCACGACCGACCATCACTACATCTTCCCAACAGGACGCGTCGGGCTGCTGGAGGCGGAGATTGAGGCGGCGCGCGAAATCGGCCTCCGCTTCCACCCCTGCCGCGGCTCGATGGACCTGGGGGAGTCGAACGGCGGCTTGCCGCCCGACTCCATCGTCCAGGAGACCGACGTCATCCTGACCCAGACCGAGGAGGCGGTGCGCCGTTTTCACGATCCGCGCCCCGGATCGATGCTGCAGATTGCCGTCGCACCCTGCTCGCCCTTCTCCGTCACAGAGCGGCTGATGCGCGAGTCGGCGGCGCTGGCCCGCCGCATGGGCGTCCGGCTGCACACTCATCTCGCTGAAACACACGACGAGGAAGAGTACTGCGTGAAGACCTATGGCCGGAGGCCGACCGAACTGCTCCAGGACCTCGGTTGGTTTGGGGCGGACGTCTGGCTGGCCCACTGTGTGCATCTCCAGTTGCGGGACATCCAGGCGATCGCCGGCAGCGCGTCGGGGGTAGCCTGGTGTCCCACTTCGAATCTGCGGACGGGCTCGGGGGTGGCACCGGTGCGCGCGCTGTTGAACGCCGGTGCCCACGTCGGCCTGGGCGTGGATGGCACGGCGTCGAACGACGGCAGCAACCTGCTTGCCGAAGCTCGGATGGGCATGCTGGTGGCCCGGCTCCACGGCCCGACCGCGGTGAGCGCACGGGAGGCCCTACGGGTGGCTACCCGCGGCGGGGCGTCCTGCCTCGGGCGCGACGACATCGGTTCCCTCGAAGTGGGGAAGCGCGGCGACGTGGCGCTCTTTCCTGTGGACGGTCTAGAATTCGCCGGAGCGGAGGCGGATCTTGTCGCCGCACTGGTCTACTGCGACACACCTCGGGTGCGCGACCTGTTCGTGGAGGGACGGCCAGTGGTCCGCGCCGGCCGCCTGACCCACGCCGACGAGGACGCGATCGCTGAGCGGGGGCGCCGCATCGGACGGCGGATCGCGGAGCAACATCCCGTGAGGATCGCCACGTGAGCGCCGTCCGCACCATCCGAAAGACCCGCAGCATGATCGGGGAGAGCATCCGCCGCGTCGACGGCGTCCCCAAGGTGAAAGGCCAGTTTCAGTTCAGCAGCGACCTGTGGGCGGAGGGGATGCTGTGGGGCTACACGCTGCGGAGCCCGCATCCCTCCGCGCGGATCCGTTCGATCGACGTCTCGAAAGCGCTCGCCACCCCCGGCGTGGCCGCGGTGCTCCTGGCCGATGATGTACCGGGCAAGAAGACCTTCGGCCTGGAGTTCGCCGATCAACCGGTCCTCGCGTGGGACCGCGTGCGGTATGCGGGCGAGGCCGTGACGATCCTGGCGGCGACGGACCTCGAGGCGGCGCGGCGGGCGGCCGACAAGATCGTTATCGATTATGCAATTCTGCCGGCCGTCACGGACATGGAGAAGTCGCTCGCGCCGGACGCGCCTCTCGTACACGACTTCGGCAACGTGCTGCGCCACATCCGGATCGTGCACGGCGACCCGGATGCACGGGCTGACGTCTGGGTCGATGGATACTACGAGACCGGCATGCAAGATCAGGCCTTTCTCGGCCCCGAGTCCGGGATGGCAATCCCCGCAGAGGACGGCGGGGTGGACCTGTATGTGGCCACCCAGTGGCTGCACGTCGACCAGGAGCAGGTGGCACCGTGCCTCGGCCTGCCGAAAGAGAAGGTGCGGCTTTACATCGCCGGCGTCGGCGGCGCGTTCGGCGCGCGAGAGGACGTCAGCATGCACATCCATGCCTGCATGCTCGCGCTGCGCACAGGGCGGCCGGTGAAGATGGTGTACGGCCGCGAGGAGTCCTTCTACGGCCACGTCCACCGGCACCCGTCGCGCATCTGGATGCGGCATGGGGCGAAGCGTGACGGCACGCTGGTCAACATCTACGCCCGGATCCTCATCGACGGCGGCGCCTACGCGTCATCGTCTGCGGCCGTCATCGCCAACGCCTCTACATTCGCCGCGGGCCCCTACGAGGTGCCGAACGCGCTGATCGAGGGCACAGCCGTCTACACCAACAATCCTCCCTGCGGGGCGATGCGCGGGTTCGGCGCCGTGCAGGCGTGCTTCGCGTATGAGGCGCAGATGGACAAACTGGCCCGGGCGCTGTCCATGGACCCCGTCGCCCTGCGCCTCCGGAACGCGCTCTCCACTGGGTCGGTCCTCCCCACAGGGCAGGTAATCAGAGGAAGCGCCCCGGTGCGCGAGGTGATCGAGCGGTGCGCCTCGCTTCCGATGCCGGTGGAGGAGCCCGCTGAACTGCGCCGTGACCCTATCTCCTATCCCGGTGGCGCGGGCAATGTCTCGCGCGGCGAGCGGCTGCGGCGAGGGGTAGGCTTCGCCGTCGGCTACAAGAACATCGCCTACAGCGGAGGGTTTGACGACTCCGCGGCGGCGCGCGTGCGCCTCTTTGCCAGCCCGGCCGGCCCCATCGCAGAGGTGCACAGCGCCGCGGCCGAGGTGGGGCAGGGTATCCACACGATCCTGACCCAGATCGCGCGCACCGAACTCAGCGTGGAGCAGGTGGTCCTTCATCCCGCGGATACGCACGTGGGCTCGGCCGGCAGCAGTTCCGCCTCACGGCAGACGGTGATGTCGGGCGGCGCGGTGCAGCTGGCGTGCGCGGCCGTGCGCGACGAGCTCTTCGAGCGCGTCCTGCGCCGCCGGGAAGCGGCCGCGAAGGGGACCCTCCGCGGGGAACTCGCTCTGGAGGATGGTCAGATCCTGGCGAGCGGTGAACCGGTCGGCGCGATGGAGGAGTTTTTGGAAACCCCCATCGAGCAGACACGTGTCTACCATCACCGCCGCACGCAGCCGCTGGACGCGAGAGGGCAGGGCGACATCCACGTCATGTTCGCCTTCGCCGCGCAGCGGGCCGTCGTTGAGGTGGACGAGGAACTCGGGCTGGTCCGGGTCGTGCAGATCGCCACGGCCCAGGATGTGGGGCGGGCCATCCACCCGCAGAACGTCTACGGTCAGATCGAAGGCGGCACCGCGCAGGGGCTGGGACTGGCCCTGATGGAGGAGATCCAGCTCAAGGACGGCCTGATCCGGAACGCCTCGTTCACCGACTACCTGATCCCGACAATTCTGGACATGCCGCCCGTGGTCGCCACCCTGGTGGAGGAGCCCGAGCCTGGCGTCCCCTTCGGGGCGAAGGGCGTTGGCGAACCTTCGACCGTCGTTTCCACGGCGGCCATCGTGGCGGCGCTCCGCGATGCCACCGGGCGCGAACTGAACCGCGTCCCGGTGCGCCCCGACGATCTCATCGGCCTGAACCCGCCCGTGAGTTCGGCCGGCGCCCCGACGTCCCCCGACGTCCCCGGACCGGACCCGATCCCCAAGTACTACGGCCTAGCTGCGGGCCAGGAACATCTCATCGGTACCGACTGACGGCCATCCGCGCCTCTCTCCGTCATTCGCCGGACCGGTGCTCTTCGCCCAACATCCACATATGGATCATCGACCATAGGTCGATTGCTCGGATGTGGATGCATGAATGATGGAGATGTACGCAGTATGACCCACGACCTCGTTATTACCGTCGGGCTGCTCGTCACCCCCGAAGTAACCTTTCGGGGAAGCCTGGGCATCGCGGACGGCCGCATCGCCGCCATCGTTGACACCCGCCTCGATGGCCGCGAGGTCATTGACGCCCGGGGACGTGTCGTCCTTCCCGGCACTGTGGATCTGCATGCGCACTTCAACGAACCGGGGCGCACCCACTGGGAGGGTTGGGCGCATGGCAGCCGCGCGGCGGCGGCGGGCGGCGTGACGACCGTCGTGGAGATGCCCCTCAACGCGATCCCGCCCACCACGACGCTTGAAGCCCTTGAGGCAAAGGTGACAGCGGCGCGCGCGCACTCCGTCATTGATTTCGCGCTCTGGGGAGGATTGATCACCGATAATCTGAAGCATCTGCCCGACCTGGCCCGGGGCGGCGTGATCGGCTTCAAGGCCTTCATGACGGAAACGGGGACGCCCGAGTTCACGCACGTTGAAGACGGCATCCTCTCTGAGGGGCTCCGCCGGTTGAACGGGCTGGGCCACTTCCTCGCGGTGCACGCCGAGAGCAACTCGATTACTCGGGACCGTACCGAGGGTCTGCGGGCGCAGGGCAGGCGCGACCGCCGGGCCTGGGCGGAGGGGCGGCCTCCCGCCGCTGAACTCGAGGCGGTCCACCGGGCGATCTTCCTGGCCCGCGAGGCGGGCTGCCGTCTGCACATTGTGCACATGAGCCTGCCGGAAGGGGTGGAGGCGGTGCGTCGGGCGCGCGAGGCGGGGCAAGCGGTGACGGTGGAGACCTGCCCCCACTACCTGACGCTGACCGATGAGGATCTGGTCCGCCTCGGACCGGTGGCGAAGTGCGCTCCGCCGCTGCGGGACCAGCGACGCCAAGAGGGGTTGTGGCAGGCGGTGCTCGGCGGCGTGATCGATTGCATCACCTCAGACCATTCCCCCTGCCCCACCGAAGACAAGGCGCGGGGGGAGGACGACATCTTTGAGGCCTGGGGAGGCATCACGGGAATCCAGACGATCGTACCGCTGCTGCTCACGGAGGGTGTGCACAAGCGAGGGCTCACGCTTGAGCGGCTGGCCGCCCTGGTCGCCGCGAATCCCGCGAAGATCGCCGGCCTCTGGCCGCGCAAGGGGGCGATCCAGGTGGGTGCCGACGCCGACCTGCTGATCGTGGACATGGACCGCGAGTGGCAGGTCGAGCGCTCGTGGCTCCGCTCGCGCCATCCCCACTCCCCATTCATTGGGTGGAAGATGCAGGGGTGGATTACGCATGTCCTGCGCCGCGGACAGACAATCGCCCGCGACGGCGAGGTGATCGTCGACGGCGGCGGCGAGTGGCTCCCCAGCGGAGCGTCGCGCCGCGGTTCGCCAGGAATGAACGAGCATGAGCAGGCGCATTGATAATGACCATCAGGGAGGAGTCGCCTCATGATCGATACGCTGGCAATCTTGCGCCGCATCTATGGGGATCAGATCGACAGACACTACGACCTGTATGATCTGTCGAACGCCCATAGAGAACAGCACGGCGACCAGTGCACCGTTCATCCCAGTTCGCCGGCGAGCGGCCCCCTGTGGCCGTTCCTGACGGCGATGGTGCAGGCGCGGCGCTTCCTCGAGGTCGGCTGCGGGTTGGGATATACCGCGGCCTTGATGGCCGAGGCCGGTGGCCCGAAGTGCCGCGTCGATACCATTGAAGCCGTGGAAGAGCACGCCGACCTGGCGGAAGCCGAGTTCGACCGGCGAGGGCTGGCGCCGCGCATCCGCGTGCTCAGGGGTCAGGCCAGAGAGATCCTGCCGGGCCTCACCGAGCCCTATGAAATCATCTTCGTCGATGCTTACTGGGCCGAGTACCCGGCGCTGCTGCCCCACCTGACGCGACTCACCAGGCCCGGCGGCGTTCTGGTAACGGCAAATCTCTTCCCGCTCTTTGAAGAATGGGCCCAACAGATGGAGCACAAGGAGGCCGTCGAGGAATACCTGACGCAGCTCGTCCGTGATCGCCGGTTTCGCACCTTCATCCAGCCCGAGTCGAGGGCGCTCAGCTATCGCCTTCCGACCACCTCCGCTGCCGATGCGTGAGGCGGCATGAACCGTTACTACTGCGACCGGATCGCCGCCGCCGATCCGACCTATTCTCAGCGGCCCACGCTGTGCGCAGAGGACCGCGGCACAATGCGCGAACAGCTGGTCTTCCTGCGAGAAAGGCAATGCCGATGCCTGTACGACTAACGCCCATCATTGTCTTCGTCCGCGACTTTGATCGCTGCCTCGAGTTCTACCGGAAGGCCTTCGGACTTGAGGTCGTCAGGCTCTATCGACGACAAAAGGGGCCTTGGGCCGAGCTTCAAGCGGGAGAAATCCGTCTTGCCCTTCACGGGGGGTACGAGGGCCCACCATTCCACACGGGCCGCCCGGTGGCCATCCATTTTGAGGTGAAGGACATCCACCAAACGGTGGAGAGAATCAAGGAATATGGCGGGGGCGTGAGCCGCCCTCCGAAGATGTTCGACGCCCGCCCCGCAGAGCTTCAGGTCGGATACCACGCCCACTTTCTCGATCCCGACGGGAACGAGTTTGAGGTGCTGCAGGTGCTGGATCGATGAACTGCTACTACTGCGACAAAATCCTTGCCGCTCCCTCGCCATATGAGGCTCGCCCGGCGGAGTTCGACGCCGGGTCGGAGGCGCCGCGGTGCGCCTGGCACTGGCGTTTCGTCTGCGATCATTGCGGCGAACCGGGGCACTTCATGCGACGGTTCTACTGCCCGCGCGCCGGCCGGGTGCTCTGCCGCGAGGCGGGACGGGTCGAGCAGCAGGTGGGTGACTTCTGGACCTGGCACTACTCGTGGGTTCTGGACTGTCCGGACTGCGGGGAGCGCCACCCGTCGCTGGACTACGCGGAGTTCGCCGGCACGCATCCCTGGCAGACGGATCCCGTCGCTGCCGCGGCCCGGCGCTGGCTCTCTTCCGAAATGCATCTCATCCGCTACCCCCCGACGCGCCCCTCGCGGGGCCCGCTCGAATCGATCACAGATGCGGATATGGACGCCACCTGGAGCGCGAACGCCGACGTCTTGGCAGCGGGCTACGAGGAGCGCGGTGATCACAACCGCAAGTACTACAGCGACCCGGTGCTACTCGAGTTCCTGGGCGACGTGCAGGGCCAGCGGATCCTCGATCCCGGAAGCGGCGGCGGCTACCTCTCACGCCTGCTGGCGAAGCGAGGCGCGCGCATGGTCGCGGTGGAGAACGCGCGGCTCTTCCACGAGATTGCGGTGGCCCACCAGGCACAGGAGCCGCTCGACATCGACTTCCACCACGCCTCAATCTCGGCGATGCCATTCCTGGAGGATGTCTCCTTCGATGCCGTGGTCGCCAACTACGTGCTGATCGATGTCCTGGACTACGAGTCGGCGATTGCGGAGATCGCCCGCGTGCTGAAGCCTGGCGGGCGGTTCATCTGCGTACTGTCCCACAACTCGCTGGACGGTCGATGGCATCTCCTGGTCACCGACTCGCCGCGGCGGGAGGACCGCGCGGGATGGCTGGACGACGATTACTTCGTCCGGCGGGCGGGGTACATCCAGTGGGGAGACCTGAAGCCATTCCTCAGTTTTCACCGCCCGCCGCGCGACTATGTCGCCGCGTGCAAGCGGTCCGGACTGGAACTCCGCGACCTGGACGAGCCGGAACTCTCAGAGGAAGGCAGGCGTGAGTTTCCCGCCTTCTACATCCGCCACTCCGAGCGGGCACCCTTCTCATACGTCCTCAAGTTCATCAAGCCAGACGCACTGCCGGGGACGAGGCGCTAGCTCACCGCAGATGCCGCGTAGGTCCGCCGGGCGGCCTCCACCCCGGCGCCGCGCGGCACGGAGACGCCGAACGAGGGGAGCAGGTGCTCCAGACCGTTCAGCACAGCCAGCACCGTCCGCAGTTCCGCGTTGTAGCCCATCAACCCAATGCGCCAGACTCGCCCACGGAGGGGCCCGAACGAGGTGGCGATCTCGATGCCGAACTCCTCCAGCAGCCGCAGGCGCGCCTTCTCGTCCTCGACGCCCTCGGGAATCCGCACCGCAGTGATCATCGGCAGGCGGTGCGCGGGATCGCCGAAGAGTTCCAATCCCATCGCCGTCAGCCCCGCCTTGAGCGCGTCGCCGGCGCGGCGGTGGCGGAGAAACCGCGCCTCCAGACCCTCCTCCAGCACTAGCCGCAACGCCTCCCGCAATCCATACGTCATGCTGGTGGGCAGGGTGTGGTGATTCAACCGCTCTGGGCTCCAGTATCGCTGTAACTGCGTCAGGTCGAGGTAGTTGCTCACCACCGGGGTGCGGCGCGCGGCCATGGCCCGCTCCGCGCGATCGTTGTAAGTGATCGGGCCCATTCCTGACGGGCATCCCAGACACTTCTGCGTGCCGGCGAAGCAGACGTCGATGGACCGCGCATCCGTCTCCACAGAGACGCCCCCCAGCGTCACCACAGCGTCCACGACGAGCAGGGCATCGTGAGCCCGGCAGATTCGTCCGATTTCATCCATGTGCGGCTGCCACATACCGGTGGAAGTCTCGCCGTGCACCATCGTCACGATCTTGGCGGGCTCTCGAGCCAGCGCCGCCTTGATCGCCTGCGGGTCGATGATCTGTCCCCACTCGGCACGTACCTGGCTCACCTGTGCCCCATACCGCGAGGCGATGTCCACAAAGAGATCCCCGAACCGGCCGCAGTTGCCGACAAGCAGGCGGTCGCCGGGTTCGATCAGCGACGCCAGTGCCGCTTCCATCGCCGCACGCCCCGTACCGGAGACAGAAAACGTCCGCGGGTTGGCCGTGCGGAAGACTGCACGCGCCAGATCTATGACCTCGTTCATGATCGCGGTAAAGACCGGATCGAACTGCCCGAGCACCGGAGCCGCAAGCGCCCGTAGCACCCGCGGGTCGGGATTGGTGGGTCCGGTGCCGCACAGCAGCCGGACAGGAGGATTCAGATCGCCGACGGGCGCACTCATAGGGATACGCCTCTGCACCGCTTCATTTGCGTGACTCCTTCGGCGTGGCGGATAAGGCCCCTCCAGGCCCTTGGTCGCTCACAGAGGAGGCGTGTTGCAGAACGATGTCCGCAGACGCGGATCTGGAATGGTGCGGGCGATCTCTGCTGTGACCTGCTGGGTCTCGCTCGATCCGGTAAGCGCAAGAAGCGACCGAAGCAACGGGAGTTCACCGCTCTCCCGCGCCAGGGCGACCGCCTCGTCGGCATCGACGGAATCTCCTCGCGCTCGAGCGACGGCGGCCTTGACCCAGAGGGCGCGGGCGAGGAAGGCGCTCATCCCACGTGGCCGCGCAAGCGCGTCCAGCGCATCAGCGTGCCGGCGCGCCTCGTCGAGCGCGCCCTCGCGCACGCCGATCATCCCAAGGCCCCACAGCCCCTCGGGGGGTCCCCAAACCAGGAATCGACTCGCCATCGCCTCGTGGAATAGCGCCCGCGCCCCCGCGAGGTCGCCGCGGAAGAGCCGGGCGGTGCCGATGTCGCCCAGCGTGGTTCCTTTGCCCGGCATCGTCGTCGCACGACCAATCGCCTCCAGGGCCTCTCGTTCATGCCTCAAGGCGGATTCGTTGTCACCCAGGTGGGCGTGCAGTTCGGCGAGGATGCCAGCGACGTAGCCGATCACTTCGTCGTCCTTCAGAGCGCGCGCGATGGCGAGTGCGGCCTCGCCCTCCTCCAGGACCCGGCCGAACTCGCCGAGTCTGAGACAGGCGAATGCGATGTGCCGCCGCGCATACTGCTCGCGGTAGCGGTCGCCGCTCGCCAGGGAGAGATGCTTGGCGACCTCGGCATGCTCGAGGGCTTCGCGGGCGGCGCCTGTGCGAATCAACGCCCCCGCGAGGTAGTTTAGGTTGCTCGCTTCAATCCGCCGCTCGCCGATCTCCCGGGAGCGTGTCACCGCCTGCCGATGATACTGGATCGCCTCCTGCAACTGGCCCACGTCCTGCATCGCCAATCCCCGCATCGCATGCACGGTCCCGCGCTCGTAGCCGATCGCCGAGGAAATCGCGGCGGCCTCGTCGAACGCCGCGAGCCCCTCATGGACCCGACCCAGGTTGTGGAAGCAGGAACCGAGATCGAGCTGGCACTCGACGACGAGGCGGGACGAGTCGATTCGGTTCGCGATCGCCAGCGCCTTTTTCGTGGTCTCGCTGTTAGCCAGGTAGTCACCTTGATGCCCCTGGACCCAGGCGATTCCCAGGAGAGCCGAGACCTCCCATGCGCCGGCACCGACCTCGCGCCCCAGTTGGCACGCCTCGGTGAGGTCGGCGAGCGCCGGCTCGTAGTCGGCCAGACGCGCACGGGTCCATCCCCGCTGCGCCAGGAGGTGAATCCGTTCCTCGTGCGAGGGGGCCACCTGCGCACCGAACCGCGCCGCGCGATTGTAGTGGGCCAGGGCCTGTCGGTATGTGTCGAGGGCGTACGCGCGGTCGGCCAGGCGCAGCGTGTAGCCGAAGGCTTCCTGCCACGCCTGGGCCTGCTCATAGTGATAGGCTAAGAGATCGGCGAACTCATCGGGCCGGTCGCGGGTGACCTCGGCGAGCCAGTCGGCGACGATCCGGTGTTTTGCCGTGCGTTGGGCCTTGGGGATCGTGCCGTACGTGACGTCGCGGACGAGGAGGTGGCGGAAGATATACTCCAGGTCGCCGCGGATCGTCGAATGCGGCCGCTCCGCGACCAGCTCTTTGAGCTCCAGCCGCGCCACGAGATCCGCGACGTCCCCGCCATCTTCCAGACGTTGGAGGGGCTGCAACCAGAAGATACGGCCCACCACCGAGGCGTCTTGGGCAGCCCGCTTCTCTTCGGCATTCAGCTGATCGAGCCGCGCGGCGATCACGCCCTGGACCGTGTCCGGGATGCGCACCTCTGTGCCCCGCACGCCCCACCGGTTGTCCCGCAGCACCAGCTGCCCTTCGTCGATCATCATGCGGAGGATTTCCTCCACGAAGAAGGGGTTGCCCTCGGCGCGTTCCAGAATCTGTGAAGCGACCTCGCCCGGCAGTTCGGTCTTGAGCAGTTCGGTCAGCAGGCGCTGGCCCTCCTCTGGCGCAAGGGGGTCGAGATAGATCGACGCGACGTTTCGCCGGCCTCCTCCCCAATCGGGCCTCCGTTCGAGGAGGAGCGGCCGGGCGAGACACACGAGCAGCAGATGTGCCGCGGGCGGACGGAGGGTCAGGGTCGCGAGGAAATCGAGCAGGCCGTCATCGGCCCAGTGAACATCCTCGAGGGCCACGACCATGGCCCGGGTTCGAGCGAGGGAGGCCAGCAGCCGCGCCAGCGCCGTGAACACGTCACCGCGCGTGATGGGGAAGGCGGCCTCCCCCTCTGCCAGGCCCAAGGCGTGCGCGACGTGCGCCGTGAGGCGGGCGGCCTCCGGGTCATCGGCGAACGCGGCCGACGCGAACTGGAGCAGCTGGTCGCGGGCGGCCTCCCGGGAGTCCGTGTCCTGAATCCCGGCCTCGCGCTTGAGGGCGTCGGTGAGCGCGGAAAACGGTGCGTCGGACCCGTACGGAAGGCACCGTCCTTTGAGCACCCGCACCACCCCGGGCAGGCGCGAGTGGAACTCGTCGAACAGACGCGTCTTCCCGACGCCGGCATCACCCACGATTGTCACGAGGGCTGCGCGAGCATCGCGCCTTACCCGCTGAAGGACGGTTTCCAACAGGGCGAGTTCCTCACCCCGTCCTAGAAGAGGCGCCCGCAACCCGGGGAGCCCGCGAGCCGGGGCGCCGGGCGAAACATCGAGCACCTGCCAGACCTCGACCGGATCGGCGAACCCTTTGAGTGTCTGGGTGCCGCGGGCTTCTCCTTGTACCAGATGGCGGACGTTGCGCCAGGTACGGGCGTCGATGAGAATCGTGCTCGGGGCCGCGGCGGCCTGCAGACGGGCGG
>JANONS010000070.1:0-2105 GCA_031420915.1 Armatimonadota bacterium | reverse complement strand
GTGGGGTAGTGGCTTTCGGGATCGCCCGGCAGGTGGCTCCGTTGGTGGGGAAGCTGATCCTGGTGGGGCGCGATCACGGCCGCCTTGAGCGTAGCGCCTGGATCCTGCGGCAGGCGAATCCGGGTACGGAGATTCTCCACGCCACCCGGGCTGAGGAGATTGAGGCTGACCTCATCTTTACCGCCACCAGCGACCCGGACCCGGTCATCGTCCCTGAGTACGTGAAGGAGGGAGCCTGGATCTACCACGACGGCCGGCCGGCCGACGTTCACCCCTCGGTAAGGGACATCCCCGGGGTCCGGGTAATCCTCGGAGGTGTGGTGCGCCCCCCGGGGGAGATGCGGGGCAATCTGGACCTGCACTTTGGAGAGGGACTGATACCTGCCTGTTTGGCCGAGACCATGATCCTGGCCGCGGAGGAAGCCTGGGAGCGCCAGAGTCTGGGGCCGAAGATCCTGATGGAGAACATCCAGTTTTATGTGCAGAAGGCCGACGAGTTGGGCTTCCAGGTCGTGGCGTGACTCACGTGATCGGGGAGATCCCGGGGCACGCATCCATGAAAACTCCCGACCGCCCGTTCGTTCACGCTCGGAATCCCATCATGCTCTACTGGGAGATCACGCGGGCGTGCGACCTGGCGTGCCTGCACTGCCGGGCCGAGGCGATCCGGCATCGCCACCCTCATGAACTCAACACGGACCGGGCGATGGCCTTCCTCCGGCAGATCCTCGACTTCGGGCCTCCCCTGCCGCATCTCGTCATCACCGGCGGAGACCCGCAGAAGCGGCCCGACCTCTTCGCGGTGGTCAGCGAGGCCACGCGCCTGGGGCTCCGCGTCTCTCTCGCTCCCAGCGCCACCGAGGCCCTCACCGGCGAGGCGATCGCCCGGTTGCAGCGGGCGGGGGTGGTGGGTATGAGCCTCAGCCTGGACGGTTCCGCAGCCGGCCCTCACGATCGCCTGCGGGGGGTTCCGGGCTGCTTCGACCGCACCCTGCTGGCGGCACGGGATGCTCGAATGCTTAGGATTCCCCTGCAGATCAACACGCTGGTCACCGCGGAAACCCGGCCCGACCTCCCCGCGCTTCTCCGTCTGGTGGAGACACTGGGCGTCACGCGGTGGAGCCTGTTTTTCCTCATCGCAGTGGGACGTGGCCGTGCGCTGCCGGGGCTCACGCCCGCAGATGCTGAGGACCTGTGCCACTGGCTCTATGAGCGGTCGCGCGAAGCCCCCTTCACCATCGCCGTGACCGAGGCCCCCTTCTACCGGCGCGTCGCGGTGCAGCGGATGCGCCGCACAGGGATGACCGAGCAGGCGATCGTCGAGAGTGCCGTGGGGAAGGGCTTCGGCGTTCGCGACGGCAACGGCATCCTGTTTGTCTCCCATGTGGGTCAGGTCTACCCCTCCGGCTTCCTGCCGGTCTCCGCCGGGGACGTGCGCACGGCGAGCGTCGTTGAGCTGTACCGAGAGGCGCCGCTGTTCGCCGCGCTCCGGGATGTGACCGGTTTCGCAGGGAAGTGCGGGCGGTGTTCCTTCAACGCGATCTGCGGTGGGTCGCGTGCCCGCGCCTTTGCCCACACCGGCGACGCGCTGGCGAGCGACCCGCTGTGCGCCTACCAGCCGGACGCCGCATGAGGGCGGAACAGCCTCGGCGGGTGGTCGTGGTCGGCGGAGGGATCACCGGCCTCGCCGCCGCGCATGCCCTGCAGGAGCGCACTCTCGGGGGGCTGTCGATTGATGTGACGCTCCTGGAAGCCAGCCCCCGGTTGGGGGGCAAGATCCTTACCGAGCAGGTGGACGGATTCACCGTAGAGGGAGGCCCTGATTCCTTCCTCACGAGCAAGCCGGCGGCGGTTGACCTCTGCACGCGCCTGGGGCTCGGCGACCGCTTCCTGACCAGCAACCAGGATGCGCGCATCGTGTACGTTCTCCACCGGGGCCGCCTCCATCCGCTCCCGGAGGGGCTGGCCCTTGTCGTCCCCCTCCGGCTGCTGCCGGTGCTGCGCAGCCGTCTGTTTTCACCCTGGGAGAAATTACGGATGGGGTTGGACCTGTTGCGCCCCCCCGCCCCCGCGCGTGAGGACGAGTCGCTGGGGTCGCTGATGCG
>JANONS010000069.1:0-3503 GCA_031420915.1 Armatimonadota bacterium | reverse complement strand
GCCGCCCCGCGCCCGCCGCCACGCACTGGATCCGCGCTGATTCCTCCAGGAAGATCGCCCGGACGCACGCCTCCGGCAGGGTGCGGCCCACCACCAGGGTCCCGTTCCCCCGCATGAGGACGGCCTCGCCCGCTCCGAGGGTCTCGGCCAGTTCAGCCCCCAGCGCCTCGGTCGTGATCAGGTCGGGCTTGGGAAAGACCGGCACCCCCGGCCCCAGGAAACTGCCGAAGCCGTGGGCCGGCGGGAGGCTACGCCCGAGCGTGGACCAGGCGACGGCCATGGGACTGTGAGTGCGGCAGAGCGCGCCGATCTCGGGACGCCGCCCGTAGACAACGGTATGCATCGGCATTTCGAGCGGAGGTGTGGACCGGCCGCGCACTACCCGACCCGTGAGATCCATGATGAGGAGGTCTCGGGCGCGGACAAACCCCAGGCCCCCGCGGGGGGTGACGAGAAGAAGATCGCTGCCCGGGATTCGCGCGCTCACGTGACCGTAGGCCTCCACCAACCCCTTCCCCTCGAGAATCTGGCAGGCCGCGATCACATCGGCGGCAAGCGCTGAGAGCCCCGCGATCCTCATCCCGCCTGTCCCTCCCTCTCACGGTCATCCTGGCCCTGCCGGAGGCGGAACCGCTGAATCTTGCCGGTGGCCGTCTTGGGCAGATCGCTCACGTACTCGATCCAGTGTGGAGCCTTGTAGGGCGCGAGCCGTTCCTTTGTCCAGGCCTGAAGCTCCAGGGTGAGGTTGGGCGACGGCGCGTGTCGCTCCTTCAAAACGATGTAGGCTTTCGGCCGCAGGAGGCCGTGCTCGTCGGGCGCGCCCACCACCGCGGTCTCCAGCACCGCATCGTGCGCCAGAAGGGCGTTCTCGACCTCATGCGGCGAGACCCACATCCCGCCCACCTTGAGCATGTCGTCGTCGCGGCCGCAGTACCAGTAGAACCCCTCCGCGTCCCGGTAGAACATGTCACCGGTGCGCAGCCACTCTCCCAGCATCGTGCGCCGGGTCGCCTCGCGCTGATTCCAGTAGTAGGGCGCCGTACTCCCCCCTGTGACCAGCAGATGTCCGGTCTGGCCGTCGGCCACGTCCCGCCCCGCATCATCGACGATGCGGCATTCGTAGCCGGGCACGGGCACCCCGCTGCTCCCGGGCTTGAGGTACCCCGGACGGTTCGCCAGAAAATCGTGGAGATTTTCGGTGGAGCCGACCACATCGAGGATCGCTGCCCCGAAGCGCTCCTGCCAGCGGTGGAAGATCGCCACGGGCAGAGGTTCTCCCGACGAGATATACAGGCGGACGGAGGTCAGGTCGTATCGCCTCGCTGCGTCCTCCACCTGCAGCAGCCGGACGTACATGGTGGGCACGGTGAAGACCAGCGTCGGCCGGTACCGGTGGATGACCTCGAAGACCGCCTCCGGCGTCGGGCGGTCGGGGTAATGGACGGCGCTCGCCCCGAACCGCAGGGGGAAATACAGCGCGTTGCCCAGGCCGAAGGCGAAGTAGAGTTTGGAGACTGAGAAGGCGATGTCCTCGGGCGTGTACCCGAAGACGCTGCTGGCCACCGTATCCGCAGCGTAAAGCATGTCACGCTGCAGGTGGACCGCGCCCTTGGGCGCTCCTGTGCTCCCCGAAGTGTAGAGCCAGAAGGCGGCGTCGTCAGCGACAGTCGCCGCCGGCTCCAGCGTGAGCGAAGCGCGGGAGGCGATCTCGTCGAATCGCAGGTAACGCGCAGCACTCCCACCGGACGAGACGCCGGGGAGCCGGCCGCCCGCGGTGGTACCCCCGGAGCGGGCGCCCATGGACGAGGGAGTCGGCACCACCACGATGTGTTTGAGGTATCTCAACTGGTCGTGGATCGGCTCGATTTCGGCCAGGAGCGGCTCGTGGACGATGAGGACTCTGGCGCGGCTGTCGTTCAGGTAATAGACATACTCGCGAGCCCGCATCAGGGTGTTCACCGGGACGGCCACGGCGCCGATCTTGATCGCTCCAAAGAAGCTCGCGGCGAACTCGGGGGAGTCGTACAGGAGCAGCATAACCCGGTCCTCCATCTCCACGCCAAGTTCTCGAAGAGCGTTGCCCGTGCGGTTGGTCGCCTCGGCCAGTTTCTGGTAGGTGACCCGATCGTGCTCGTAGTAGAACGCCACCCTCCGCCCCCAGCCCCGGGCGAGAGGCTCATCGACGAAGGTGGTGGCCGCGTTGTAGGTCCGGGACGGCTCCGACAATCGGACCCTCCTGAGGGAAGCAGGATACGTAGGCTGCACACTTCGCGGGCCGCGGGCCGGAGCCCTACTGAGGGATGTTGGGAGGGTAACCGGACAGAGAAGGAGAAGGACATCGTCAGGTGAGGTGCGCGGGGCGAGGAGGGATGGGCATGGCAGAGCGATTTACCGGCACGTTCGACGAAAAGACGTTTCCCAAGGCGCCCGAAGAATACCGGGACCTCCTCCTGCGGGTCTTTTACATCCAAGCCGATGCGGAGATCGGGGGGCCGCACCTCTACGTCGACAAGTGGCTGCTGCGGGCGCCGACCGCCGACGACATGTGGCGCGTGGCGCGGATCGCCGCGGAGGAGGTGGACCATTTCCGGAAGTTCAACAACCTCCTCAAAGAGCTGGGGCGCCCCGCCGACGACCTGATTCACAAGGAGCCCGAGGATCGCATGGTGGACGTGTTCAGGCACTCCATGGACACCTGGGTGGACTTCGCCACCTTCAGTTTCCTGATCGACCGCGTGGGACGCTATCAGCTCGATGAGTTCGACGGCTGCAGCTACGTGCCGGTGCGGGCTGTCCTCCCGCGGGTCATCGACGAGGAGAAGGGGCATGTCAAATTCGGAGAGATGAAACTCGAGGAGATGGCCAAGACGCCAGACGGCAAACGGGTCGCGCAGCAGTCCATCAATAAGTACTACCCCATGGCCCTGGACATGTTCGGCAGGTCGGACTCCAAGCGCAGCGAGCGGTACGTCTACTGGGGGATCAAAAAGCGGCACAACGCCAAGGCCCGGGAGGAATACATCAAAGAGGTCGATCACGTGATCGCGGCAGTGGGCCTGGACGTCCCGGATAAGGTCGCGGGCCGGAAGTTCTTCTAACCGGACAGTGTTTTGGGTGAGTGCGTTTATGGAGGCGAAGGATGGGTCTGCTTGAAGAACTGAAGATGGGCGTGACCGAGGAACTGAACCAGGAGTTCAAGGAAATGGCCGAGGCGATCGCCCGGTCGCGCTGGCGGATGGAAGTCCACCTCCGGGCCCACCTCCCCGTGGAGCAGGAGAGCGAACCCGCCACGCTGGGGGAGCTGCGGAAGTCCCTGACCGTCCTCTACGACTGCATGGAGAAGTTCGTGCGTGAGGTGGGAGCGCTGGTGCTGCAGGAGGCGGGTGGGCTGGCGTGTTGTCTCGACCAAGATGATTTCGATATGGGCGATGTGTGGCAACGCTCCGTGGTTGCCGCGCTCGACCCGAAATTGTTCGGGGAGTGGAAGGCGTGGCTGTGCGCAC
>JANONS010000068.1:0-2500 GCA_031420915.1 Armatimonadota bacterium | reverse complement strand
CTTTTCCGCGGCAGATCATGCGATCCGCCGAGGGTATCGAGTATTAGCCCCGGTTTCCCGAGGTTGTCCTCGTCTTCGAGGCAAGTTGCCCACGTGTTACGCACCCGTTCGCCGGTAGAGTTGACCAGAGAGCAAGCTCCCCAGCAACCCTCCCTCGACTTGCATGTTTGAAGCACGCCGCCAGCGTTCGTCCTGAGCCAGGATCAAACTCTCCGTCGGACTCTGTTCGGTGAGCGACTCTCGCCGCCCACTCAAAGGATCCGAGAAGCCCGGACGCTTTTGGTAAAGCATCCGAGTCGATGCGGCTCCTTACCACTATGCAGTTTTCAAGGTTCTGGTGGGGGTCTTTCCCCGAGACAGCATACTATGTTTACCAGCCGCCCTTACCCTTGTCAAGCCGACGGCGGGAAGGAACGCCCTTCCTCGCTCCGGAATCTCGCGTCGTGATCCTCCTGGTTGCGGCTCTGGTCCTCGGTAGCGTTGTCACGCTCGCCGCCTATCGCCTCAGATTGCTCACCGTCGACGGTGCGATGGCGGCCCTGGCCGTCGGAACTATCATCCTGGTCGCCGGCGGCTACGGGCTTGTCCTCATCCTCGTGCTCGCCTTCGCTGCGAGTAGCCTCCTCACACGTTACCGTCGAGAGGAGAAAGGCCACCCCGAGCACCGCCGGGGGCGCTCCGCCTCTCAGATCCTGGCGAATGGATCCGTTCCCGCAGCCTTCGCTGTCTGCTGGGGCTTCTTCGATCTCCCGTGGGCCCTCCCCGCAGTTGTGGGCGCGATAGCCGCTACTACCGCCGACACCTGGGCCACCGAACTGGGTCTGTTGAGCCCGCGGCCGCCCCGCCTGATCACGACGGCAGCGGTGGTGGAACGCGGTCGGTCGGGAGGAATCACGCTATTGGGAACGGTGAGTGGCGTCGCCGGCGCCCTCTTCGTCGCCATCCTGGGACGTGTCTTCCTGGACCCGTTGGTGGCCCCGGGGATCCTGGTTGGGATGATCGCCGGGATCAGCGGGCTGTTCGCTGACAGTCTTTTGGGTGCCACCCTGCAGGCGCGGTGGATGACCAACGACACCGTGAACCTGCTGGCCACACTGGTCGGGGCTGTGGTGGCGGCCCTCTTCTAGTGCCGAAAGTGGCGCTCGCCGGTGAAGACCATCGCGAGACCTCTCAGGTCGGCGGCCGCGATCACCTCGGCGTCCCGAACGGAACCACCCGGCTGGATGACGGCCGCCACACCCGCCAGAGCGGCCGCTTCGACGCCGTCGGGAAACGGGAAGAGACCGTCGGAGGCCAGCACCGCGCCCGCGGCCTTTGCGCCCGCCTTCATCACCGCGATCCGCACGCTGTCGACCCGGCTCATCTGCCCCGCGCCGATTCCGACCGTTTGATTGTCTTTGGCGAGGACGATCGCATTCGACCGGACATGCTTGCAGACGAGCCAGGCGAAGTGCAAATCCCGCCATTCACCGTCGTCGGGCGCGCGATGGGTGACCACAGTGGTTTCGAGCGGCGCGCCCAGGGTGTCGGGGTCCTGCAGCGCCAGGCCGCCGGGGAGGGAACGGAAAGTAAGGGAAGGATGGCGACCGGAATCCGTGCCTCCTCCAGAGGAACCCGCCTCGAGGACCCGCAGCGCCTTCCGGGAGGCGAGGCGCGTTCTCGCCCAGGCGGTGACCTCCGGGGCGATCAGCACATCCAGGCGGAGCCCCTTTGTCAGCGCGCCTGCGGTGTCCTCGTCGAAGGGCCGGTTGACGGCGAGGATCCCGCCAAACGCGGAGATAGGATCGGACGCGATCGCCCGGACCACCGCCTCCGCCGCGTCTCTGCCGAGGGCCACGCCGCAGGGTATCCCGTGCTTCACCATCACCGCGGCGGGCTCGGAAAACTCCCGCACAGCGTCCCACGCTGCGGTCAGGTCGAGCAGGTTGTTGTAGGAGAGTGGCTTGCCCTGGAGCAGGGCGGCGGTCGTCACCTCACCCGACGGAGGGGAGGCCTCGACGTATAGCGCCCCCCGCTGGTGAGGATTTTCTCCGTAGTGGAGGATCTCGCGGCGATGAAACGCGAGGAGCAGGGTCTCCGGGAACGGGTCACCGTCAGCCAGACGCGCCGCAATCGCGGCATCGTACGCGGCGGTGCGCGCAATCGCCCGCGCCGCCAGCCGCCTGCGCGTCTCAGGGGAGAGCCCGCCGCGGCGGCGCAATTCTTCCTCCACCGGGCCGTACTGACCCGGCTCGCAGACCACGCCCACCCGCTCCCAGTTCTTGGCCGCCGCGCGCAGCAGCGTCACGCCGCCGATGTCGATCCACTCGACGAGTTCCCGCAGGTCGTCCTGGTGCCGGGCCGCCTCCTCAAACGGATAGAGGTTGACCACGACGAGATCGATCGGCTGTTTGCCAAACCGGTCCAGCACCGCCGGGCCCCCCTCGCCGCGGGCCTGGTTGCCCGGGGCGATCGCCGGATGGAGCGTCTTCACCCGGCCGTCCAATAATTCGGGGTAGCC
>JANONS010000067.1:0-2031 GCA_031420915.1 Armatimonadota bacterium | reverse complement strand
GACGATCGTCTTGCCGTCCTCGACGAGCGCGTCGAAGAGGCGGATCACCGCCTCGGCGGTCGCCGAGTCCAGGTTCCCGGTCGGCTCGTCGGCGACGAGGATCGGCGGGTCGTTCGCGAGCGCCCGGGCGATCGCCACCCGCTGCTGCTGTCCGCCGGAGAGCTGCCCGGGATACACATGGGCCTTTTCGGGGATGCCCACCCGCTCCAGGAGTGCCATCGCAGCCTTCTCCGCTTTTGCCCGCGTCACTTCCGCACGCGGATCGGGGCCAGGGAGATGTTCTGCTGCGCGGTGAGGTGGGGAAAGAGGTTGAATGACTGGAAGACGATGCCCACCTCGCTGCGCACGGCGTCCACGTTGCGCAGATCGTCCGAGAGTTCGATGCCGTCGACGACGATGCGGCCGCGGTTGTGGCTCTCCAGACGGTTGATGCAGCGGATCATAGTAGACTTGCCGGAGCCCGACGGACCGGCGATCACCACCACCTCGCCGGACCGGATCTCGAGGCTGATGCCGCGCAGCACGTGCAGCCGGCCGAACCACTTGTGCACGTCCTCCAACACGATGATCGGCTGGCCATCGTAAGCGGCGGTCGCAGGGGCCGCCTGGCGGATTGTCACGTCCTCGGCTCCGTCCATGCGCTCTATATTCTACACTACCGCTCGCCCAGCCCCAGCCGCTTCTCCAGCACCCGGCTCCCGTACGACATGGCATACGAGAAGACGAAGAAGGCGATCAGCAAGAAAACATAGACCTCGCGCACGTCGTGCAGGTACCGAGTGATGGCCAGCAGCGACCGCCCTGCCCCTACCAGTTCGCTCAGGCCGATGATCACGGTCAGCGATGTGTCCTTGAAGAGACTGATGAACTGCCCCACCAGCGACGGGATCATGTTCTTCACCGCCTGGGGCAGCACGATGAAACGCATCGTCTGCACCGAGGACAGCCCGACCGCCCGCGCGGCCTCCGCCTGTCCGCGGGGGACCGACTGGATGCCGGCGCGCACGATCTCGCCGACGTACGCCGACGTGAAGATCGTCATCGCGATCATCGCCCGCTGCACCCTGGTCAGGGCGTCACCGGAGACCAGGGTGACGAAGACGAAGAACCACAGCAGAAGGGTGATCAGCGGGATACCCCGGATGAGCTCGATGTAGAGCGTCGAGACGCCCCGGATCACGGGGAGGCGGCTCACCCGCCCGACCCCGACCAGCACCCCGATGGGGAAGGAGAACGAGATCGCGACCACCGCCAGCAGTAGCGTGAGATAGAGACCGCCGATCTGGTCCAGGCGAACCGGCGACATCACCCAGACGACCGCGATCAGGATCCCTGCCCACAGCCCCAGCAGCACCCGCGGGCGCACGCGCAGCCGCACTCCCATCGCCGTCAGGAGGACCGCCACCGCCACCAGCCCTCCCGCCCAATAGGCGCGGCGCGCCAGCTCCACCGGCATCAAGCCGATCAGCCAGAACCGCGGGTTGTCGGTGACGACGGTCCAGTCCGCTGCCAATGCCCACCGCAGGATCGTGGAGGCGGCGAATATCAGCACCCCGGCAGTGAGGATGGTTAACGCGGCATTCCACCAGCCATCAAACAGGTTGCGGCGCGCCCATGCCCACGGCGTGAGCCGTTCGTCAGGTGGAAGGAGCGCCTCGACACGTGTGACCATTTGTCCGCCCTTTAGGTCGCCGCCAGCCCCATGCGGGACCTGATCAGGTTGAGCACCGCGGAGATCGTCAGCGAGAGGGCCAGATAGCCCAGGGTAACGTAGGTAAACGCCTCCAGCGATCGGAACGACTGGCTGCTCACGGTATTCGCGGCCGTGAGAAACTCGGCATAGCCGATCCCCAGGGCCAGGCTGCTGTTCTTGGTGAGGTTGAGAAACTGGTTGCCGAGCGGGGGGATGACGATCCTTAGCGCCTGCGGCAGCACGATGAATCGTAACGCCTGTCCATACCTCAGGCCCAGGCTGCGCGCCGCCTCCATCTGCCCTCGGGAGACCGCCAGGATGCCGCCGCGGATGATCTC
>JANONS010000066.1:0-12611 GCA_031420915.1 Armatimonadota bacterium | reverse complement strand
TCGCGGTGGCTTCCATGGGCAGCGGGGGCGCCACCGGCCTCACGTTCTATGACGACGAGGTGACCGCGTTCTTCTCCCCGCATGCGGAGGGCAAGAGCGTGATGTTCCTCGTGGGTTTGGGCCGGCCAGCGAAGCGAGGGGAGAGGAGCAGCCCAAACGTTAGCCCGGGAACGGCCTCGAGCTGAGCCGCCCGGCCAGCCACCCCCAGTATCGCGCTGAACTCAACACCCGCCTGGCCGAGGTCGGCTCTAGCGAGGTGTTGGGCGGCGCTGACTCCCACACCGCGTCGCCTTGATCATCACCCCACTGCCTTCAGCCGCGCGATGCGACCCCTTTCATGATAAGCGACTTCTGCTCCCTCTCCGGAAGCCTGCATGATCCCCTCGACTCGGGCGTAGAGTTCTGCTTCCCGCGCTTCCACCGCCTCGTCTTTGGGGCTAACGTCGTACGCGTTTGCCATTGCCAGAAAGTCGCGTAGCTCGACGACGGATGAGCCATAGGTGAGGAAATCAAACTCGCCGCTGCGTTCAATGACAAACAGGCGGCGCTCAACGATCTGCGCGAGCGCGTGTTCCGCCTGTCTATAGTCCTCGCCGGAGTAGCCTGGACTAGGCTCGGCGAACAAGACCCTGCCGCCCTGAAAAGCTTTGATGAGCGGCGCTTCGAGAATAGGGTGAATGTCGATCAGGCTGCCGTCGGGTCTAAGCAGGCGATGAATCTCCTCAAGGGCATGGACCATGCCCTCGTTTTCCATTCAACACAACGACCAAGATAAGATCGCTACGTCGAAAGCTGACGGCTCGCTGGCGGCGAAGTCTTCGAACGCGATGTGGTGAAATTCGACGCGGCCCCGTAATTCGTCCGGCAGGTTTTCCCTCGCCCGCGTAATCCCCTCAGCGAAGGGATCAATGGCCGTGACATGCGCCGCCCTGCCAGCGTAGCGCCAGGTCAGGCGGCCATCGCCGCAGCCGATCTCCAACATGTGCTGTCCGCTGAAATCTGCCAGATCGAACAGGGCGCGGGTTTCGTTGTTCTCAGGGTCTACTCTGATTGCCATATGGTTCCCTTCCGGCTGCGACGTCAGGTAACAGCGCCGCCCAACTACCGGGCCGGGAGGCCCGTCGAGCCGGCATCCCTGGACCGCTGCCGGGACCGCAGCACAAATTCGAGGGCCCCGAGCAGATGCGCGTCCGTGACGAGCGCCACCCCTTGACCGTCCCGTTCGGTCGCCCGCATGGCGCGGCGGCGGGCCTCCTGCACGAGCGCCGCAAGATCCGCCCCGGAGAAACTGTCCGTCTCGCGGGCCAGTTCGGCGATCACCGCCTGCTTGCTCTCCAAGTCCATCGGCTGCATGAGCACTCGCAGGATGTCCTCCCGCTCGGCGCGGTCCGGCAGCCCCACCTCCAGATGGATGCCAAAGCGGCCCGGCCGCAGTAGCGCTGAATCGAGGAGATCCATGCGGTTCGTAGCACCCACCACGACAATCTGACTAACCTCTTCGATCCCATCCATCTCGGCCAGTAACTGGTTGACCACGCGCTCGGAGGTTCGGCTGCTGACGTCGGTCCCTCGCCTGGGCGCGATCGCATCGAGCTGGTCGATGAACACGATCGAGGGTGCGAGTTGCCGGGCCAGTTTGAAGATGTGCCGCACTGCCTCCTCCGACTCGCCCAGCCACTGGCTGAAGATCTCCGGCCCGTCCACCGCGATGAAGTTGACGCCGACCGCGTGGGCCAGCGCGCGGGCCAGATGGGTCTTTCCGGTGCCCGGCGGCCCGTACAGCAGGATGCCTGTGGCCGGGGCCAGGCCCATGCGGCGGTGGGCCTCCAGGTTCCGCAGCGGCAGGATCACCAGCTCCTCCAGCCGTTCCTTGACCAGGCGCAGACCGCCCACGTCATCCCAGCGGACGTTGGGGATGGTGACCAGCGCTTCACGGATCGCGGAGGGCCTCACCTTGCCCAGGGCATCCTCAAAGTCCCGCCGTGTCACCTGGATCCCGGTGAGATCAATCTCCAGCGTGCGCAGGTGATCGCCGAGTTGCGGCACGTGCCGCCTGAGCGCCGAGAGGCTGGCCTCGCGGCTCAGCTCCACCAGATCGGCGCCGACGAACCCGTGGGTGCGGGCGGCCACCGCCGGAAGGAAATCGAGGCCGTCCTCGGTGAGAGGCATCTCCCGGGTGTGGATGGAGAGGATCTCCAGCCGTCCGTCGGCATCGGGCGGGCCGATGTAGATCTCCCGGTCGAACCGGCCGGGCCGGCGCAGGGCCGGTTCGATTGAATCCACGCGGTTGGTGGTGGCGATGGCCACGACGCCATCCACCTGCATGATGCCGTCGAGCAGCGCCAGTAACTGGCTCACGAGCCGCGTGTCCGCCTGGGTGCCCGCCGTCCCCCGGCGGGGCGCGATGGCGTCCACTTCATCAAAGAAGATGATCGACGGCGCGTGGTGCGCCGCCTCGTCGAAGATACGCCGCAGATTGGCTTCGGCTTCGCCGTAGTAGGTCCCGATAATGTCGGGCCCGTTCACGTAGTAGAAGCGCGCGCTGACTTCGCTGGCGATCGCCTTCATGAGCAAGGTCTTCCCCGCGCCGGGTGGCCCGTAGAGGATGATGCCGCGCGGGGCCAGGATGCCCAGCTGCCTGTAGACGTGCGGCAGGGTGAGGGGCAGCTGAACCAGTTCCCGCAGGAGGCGGATCTCCCGGCCCAGGCCCCCCACGTCCTCGTACGTGATCTCCATGTCGGGCGCGTGTTCGACCACGTACTGGATCTCGATCTCCGTCTCACCGGTGATGACGCCCGGGCCCGGCTCGACCTCCAGCACCCGGTAGGTCGTGCCGCCCGTGGAGCCGTGAAAGGTGGCGTAGAGCACCGACCCCACGGCGACGGGCGTTTCGTTGGAGGCGAAGGACTCTCGCAGGTGCTCGTTGAGATGGTGGGCCGCCGAAACGTCAATCGCAGGCGAGAGGAGAATCCGGCGCGCCGGTTGGGGATCAGCGAGCGGCTCGATCTCGACGAATTGTCCCAGCCGGGTCTTCAGCGCCTGGCGGAGGAAGCGGTCGAGGCGGACGCGGCCTTTGCCTTCGTCCCCGGGGATCGGATCGCCGACCCGGGCAGGAATCCGCCGCCCGCGCTCGCTCGTGACCATGACCAGATCTCCGGAATGCAACGCCAGGGCCGGCATGGCCCGGGCGTCGATGAACGCCTGGCAGCGGGATGTGCTGAGGTATTCCGTTAGGGAGCGCTCAACCTGCAGTCTCACAGCGAAGCGGGGCCCTTCACCTCCCTAGGTCTGCGCGGCGGTCCACTCGGGGCAGGGCTCGAGGATCTCAAAACCGGACCCGCGATCCACGCCGAGGGCATCCACCAGATTCTCGTCGGCCGCCAGCAACATCACGGTATCGTCTCCGTCGTTCACATGCTGGAAGACGGCCCCATCGGACCTGAAGGGAAGGTTGATGACGCATCCCTTGGCCCAGTCGTAGCGGACGCCGTCCAGGACCGTGTGCCCCTTGGTGCCTCGCCACACATAGTAGATATGCCCACCCTGGCACTTCAGCCTCCCCGTCCGGCTGCCCGGCGGGATGTGCATCACCCAGACAATCATGGCGCGGTTGGCCGTATCGGTGAGCGAGGGGTGCAGGTACCACTGGATCTGACCCCACCGGCTCAGCTCGATCGGCACGTCCTTGCCTTTAATGAGGGAGAGATTGCCCGCGCGCCCATCCCGCTGCTTGTCGCGGAGTTGGAGGAGTTCCTCGAACAGGTTGCGCTGCGCCAGCATCTCGCGACGGCTCGCCATGGCGCCCTTCACTTTTTGGACCCGCCGGCCTTCTGCTGTTCCAACCAGAGGGGCGACAGCTCGATCTGCTCCATTTGGCTGCTGACGTGGTCCAGGATGAAGTTGTTGATGAAGGCAAACCAGTAGGCGGGCGTACCGTCCTTGTTGCGGTTGAAGTGCTGGTGGACGACGCCGCCTTCTTTGATGGGCAGGATGTTCAGGTCGCCGGGCTCCCAGTGGTGAGGGACGTCGTCCATGGTGGTGGTGCCCTCACCCTCCAGAGCGAAGATCACGAGACCGCCCTGGTGCTTGTGCTTGCCACTGACCTTGGGGATCTCCTGGACGAACGCGTACCAGTCCTGCAGCGCGGTATCCTTGTACACGCCGGGGTTGAGAAACCACATGAGCTTGCCCTGTTTGCTGATGTCCCATTCCCGGTCGTGGGGCCAGATCACGATCTTCCCTTTGTACTGACGTTCCAGGAAGGTCAGCCGCCGGTCCATGAATTCCTCATAGCCTCGCTGATGATCCGGCTCCCGCTCACGCTGCCGCTCACGCACTCGTTCCATTCGTCTCCCTCCTTAGTGCTGTGTTAGAAACCTTGCCAGAATCTCACCCACATCCAGACGCCGAGTGACAGGCTGGCCGCACCCGCAAGCGCCCGCACTCCCCCCTGGAGGGGAGCGAAGCGCCGGCCGGTCGCCAGGGCCGGCGCGGCCAGCGCCAGCGTGGTCACGAACATGCCGAGCAGTGTACCCAATCCAAAGACCAGAATATAGAGGACACCCGCCCATGTCGACGGCGAGGCTGCCAGGGCGAGGACGGCGGCCGCGCCGCTTCCCGCCAGCCCGTGCACGCACCCGATGCAGAACGTCAGGTAGACCCGGCGGAGGCGGGATTCTCTGTGCGGGTGCTGGTGGCCTGCCTCGTGCGCGTGGACGTGAAAGTGCGCGTGGGCGCGATCGCCGGCGGGATGAGCGTGGGCGTGAAAGTGGATTCGCTCGCGGCGCAGACGCAGGAGCGATCTCACACCGAGAAAGACCAGGAGCGCCCCGACGATGAGATCCACGCTCGTCTCCAGGGTGGATGGGAGGTCCAGACGCAGCACGAGCACCGGAATCCCGATCAATCCCAGGATCAGCATGTGGCCGAGCCCCCAGAAGAGGCCGAGACGGGCGGCCGGCGCCAGGCGGCGCTCCTCGGCGGTCAGCGTGGAGACAGCCACCAGGTGGTCGGCATCTAGCGCATGGCGAATGCCGAGAAGCAGACCTGTTGCAATCGTTAGTGGGAACACTCGAACCCTCTCCTGCGAATCCTCTCCTGCCCCAAAACAATACCATACATCGGCGTTTTCACCCTGCCCCACCCTGAAATGGCCCGTCCAGGCAGAGGATGAAGAGGATGAAAATGGTACCGGGGTCGAATGATGTGGGCAGATGACGAAAATCATTGGCCAGTCGATCCGGCGGGTTGAGGATCCCCGGTTTCTGCGGGGGGAGGGACGCTACGTCGGCGACATCCGCGTGCCGGGGATGTTGGAGGCGGCAGTGCTGCGCAGCCCGCACGCGCACGCCAAGGTGCGGGGCGTGCGGACGGGGAGGGCGGAGGCCCTGCCAGGAGTAGTGGCCGTGCTGACGGGGGGGATGCTAGCGCGCGACGGTCTGGTTGAGGCCGCGCGGCTGGCGGGGGCGCGGCTCCCGATCATTGCTCCGGAGACGGTGCATTACGTGGGGCAGCCGGTGGCGGTGGTGGTAGCCGGGTCCCGCTACGAGGCCGAGGACGGTGCAGAAGAGGTGGAAGTGGACTACGAGCCACTGCCCGTCGTCGCGAGTATCGAAGCGGCCCTGACTCCGCACGCCCCTCGAGTGCAGGAGGACGTCCCGAGCAACATCGCCGTCGAGAAGGCGGTCGGCTACGGCGACGTGGAGGCGGCCTTCCGCGAGGCCGACGTAGTGGTCGAGGAGGAATTCCGCATCGCCCGGGCGGCCGCGCACGCCCTGGAGACGCGGGGGATCCTGGCCGTGCCTGACCCGGCCACCGGGGGCCTCACGGTCTGGATCGGCACGCAGATGCCCCATGCGATCCGCCGCGCTCTGAGCCTGTTCCTCGATCTTCCCGAACGGGCGGTGCGCGTCATCGCTCCGGACGTGGGGGGAGCCTTCGGATCGAAGACCGCCAACTACCCGGAGGACTTCCTCATCCCGTACCTTGCCCGGCGTCTCAATCGTCCGGTGCGGTGGCTGGAGGACCGCCGCGAACATTTCGTCTCGACACTACAAGGGCGGCAGCAGGTGCACCGTGTGCGCCTGGCCGCGCGCCGGGATGGGACCCTGCTGGCCGTCGACAACACCTTCTGGATGGACATGGGGGCCTATGCCTCCTGGCCCCACCTGCTGGACCGGACGATCACCACGCTGCCCGGACCCTACCATCTACCGCACTACCGCTGCGCCGCGCACGGCGTGCTGACGCACAAGATGCCGGTCGGCCCCTACCGCGGCGCAGGCCGGCCGCAGGGCAATTTCATCATGGAGCGGATGGTCGACCGTCTGGCCGAGGCGATCGGGATGGATCCCGCGGAGGTGCGGCGGCGCAACTTTATCGAGCAGAAAGAGATGCCCTACACAACGCCGCTCGGCATCACCTACGACTCGGGAGATTACCGGGAGGCGCTGGACAAGGCGCTGGAGGTCGCGGGGTACAGGCGGTGGCGAGAGGAGCAGGCGAAAGCCCGCAGCGAGGGACGATACATCGGAATCGGGCTGTCATCCTACATCGAGGATACGGGAGGAGCCGGACCCTACGAGGCCGCATCGGCGAGACTGGAGCCGGATGGCAGCGTGACGATCTATTCGGGAGCGCCGTCATCGGGGCAGGGTCACGAGACGACGTTCGCGCAGGTTGCGGCGGAGCGGCTGGGGCTACCCGTTGAGCGCGTGCGCGTGGTGGCCACGGACACGGCTACCATCAGCCTGGGGGTCGGCACATTCGGCAGCCGCAGCGCAGGGATCGCAACCGGGGCGGTGTGGGACGCCTGCGGAAAATTGGAGGCGCGGATGAAGGAAGTGGCCGCAGCCCTCCTGGAGGCGGCGCCGGAGGATCTGGAGTTGGTGGAGGGGACGGTCCGGGTGAAGGGCGTGCCCGCCCGGGCCGTGACGTTCGAGCACCTCGGGCAGGCGGGCAACGCCGTCTCTCTCAACCCGCTTCCCCTCGGCGCTCCCCCCCTTCCCCCCGGCGTGTTCCCGGGAGTGGAGGCGACAGCGTACATGCGGAGCCGGGCCCAGTACGGCAACGGCACGCACATCTCGGTGGTTGAGGTTGATCCCGCTACTGGCCAGATCAAACTGCTCGCCTACGCGGTGGCGCACGACTGCGGCACGCTCCTCAACCCGACAATCGTCACCGGACAGGTGCAGGGCGGGGTGGCCCACGGTGTGAGCACGGTGCTCCTGGAGGAACTGCAATACGATGAGGCGGGGCAACTGATGAACGGGACCTACATGGACTACCTGCTGCCGACGGCCAGCGACCTCCCGCCGATCGTCGTGGAGCACCTGGAGCACCCCTCGCCGTTCACGCCCACCGGGGCAAAAGGGGTGGGGGAAGGGGGCACCATCCCGGCTCTCGCCTGCGTAGCCAACGCCATCGAGGATGCCCTCCGGCCGCTCGGCGTCCGCATCCGGGAGTTGCCGGTGACGCCGGACAGGCTCTGGACGCTCATCCGGGAGGCAGGTGGAAACCCGCAACGGGAAGCACCCGGAGGTCGGGCGCGGTGAAGCCGGCCCTGTTCGACTACTACGCGCCCCGGAGCCTGGATGAAGCGGTCGAACTGCTTGGCCGGTACGGCCAGGACGCGAAGCTCCTGGCCGGTGGTCAGAGCCTCGTGCCCCTGCTCAATATGCGGCTCGTCTCTCCCAAAGTGCTGATCGATCTGAACCGCGTGCGGGACCTGGCCTACCTTCGACGGGAGGACGGCGTCGTCGCGATCGGATCGATGACGCGGCAGGTTGAGGTGGAGGAGGCGAGGTGGCTCCGGCAATCCTGCCCGCTCTTGATGGAGGCCGTCGGGTTAATCGGCCATCCCGCCATCCGCAACCGCGGAACGGTGGGCGGAAGTATCGCCCACGCGGATCCCGCCGCCGAACTACCGGCGGTGCTGAGCGCGCTCGGAGGGGCGGTGCGGGTGCGGGGAGCAGGCGGAGTGCGCGAGATCGCCGCGGGAGAATTTTTCCTGACGTATCTGACCACCGCCGTGCACCCAGATGAGCTCGTGAGTGAGATTCGACTCCCTGTGTTGCCAGACGGCTCCGGATGGGCGTTTGAAGAGGTGGCGCGCCGGCACGGGGACTTCGCCATCGTGGGTGTCGCGGTGTATTTGACTCTGAATCAGGGCCGCATCGACGAGGTCGGGCTTGCACTTACTGGGGTGGGCGGTGTCCCGGTGAGAGCCCGGACGGCAGAGGCGGTGTTGAAAGGAGCGGAGCCCGCGCCCGAGGTCTTCCACGCCGCAAGCGGGAAGGTACAGGAGGCGGTCGATCCCGACTCCGACCTGCACGCATCAGCCGACTACCGACGCCATCTTGCCGGACTGCTCACGACGCGGGCGCTGGAGCGCGCGGCCGCCCGTGCAGGAAACGGTGGTTCCGCCCGCACGCGACAGGGTGGTTGAACATGGCATCCGAGCAACGGGTCCAACTCAGAGTCAACGGGACGGAATACGAGCGCACGGTCGAGGCGCGCCGGACGCTGGCGGACTTCCTGCGGGATGACCTCGGGCTCACGGGGACCCACCTGGGATGTGAGCACGGCGTCTGCGGGGCCTGTACCGTCATCGTCGACGGGCGCTCGGCCCGATCCTGTCTGATGCTCGCGGTGCAGGCGGATGGCGCTGAGATCCTGACGGTTGAGGGCCTCGCCCGCGGCACGGAGCTGCACCCGATCCAACATGCCTTCTGGGATCACCACGCCCTGCAGTGCGCATTTTGCACGCCGGGGTTCTTGATGACAACCTATGAGTTGCTCCAGAAGCACCCGACCCCCACAGAGCAGCAGGTGCGGGAAGCGCTTTCAGGCAACCTCTGCCGCTGCACGGGGTATCAGGCCATCGTCGAGGCTGTGCTGGATGCTGCAAGCCGCTGGGACGAAGGAGCGCGGCGGCAATCATGAAGAGGCTCACCCACCGGTCTGTGCACTTGGGGTCAGCGGTAGACTTCCTTTCTGTGGCCTACCTTCACCACAATGATGAGAAGATCCCTGTCCTCAATGGAATAGATGATACGGTAACGGCCTTCGCGGACCCGATACCTGGCGTACTGACCCGATAGCTTCTCGTAACCCGGTGGCCGAGGATTGTCAGCAAGCCCCCGGATACGGGCGACTATCCGCAATCTGTCCTTCTTCTGGCCAACGGCTTCGATTTCCTTGACCGCCGATGGCTTGATCAGGATCCTAAATTTTCCCACGCCGCCTTAGAGCCTTGACGACATCCTCGAAGTCCAGATTCGGCTCTCGAGCACGCTCACCGAATGCTGCCAGGTCCTCCGCATCCTCCGCGAGGACCAGTTTGACAGCATCGTTGACCATGTCGGAAATCGACCGATCCGTCCCCGCAGCCTTGAGCCGCAACACACGATGAATCTCGGGATCAAAGTAGACTGTAGCTCTCCTGAGCGCCCTCATAGAACGAATACTAGAGCCATGACGTCCTGACGTCAAGACGTCACCGGCCGTCTCCCCTAACCGGCTACGGGCACTCTCCGGCGAATCTGGTGTCCGCGAACTCCTCAAACTTAATGGCCTGCCTCACCAGTTCGTACTCCACGGCCAGCTTCATTTCCACGTCGAAGGCCGACCGGCTGAGACACCCCGTCCCGAATCCCGGTTTGATCCGGTCGAAGATCTTCACCACCAGAGCCCGGTCGAGCCCGGTGAAGAACTCCGCGGTCTTGGGGTGGCGCATCACCGCATCGGCAATCTCGCCGCTGCTGTGCGTGCGGATGAAATCCAGCCCCTTCTTGTGGGCGTTCACCATCCGGCGGAGGATGCCCGGCCGCAGTTTGATGACGTCTTCCCGCGTGACCAGCAGCATGGAGAGCGCCCGGTCACTGCCCAACCACCTCCGGTGCTCCGCTGGCTCCCAGATCCGGGTGAGGGGATAGGCGATGCCCTCCTCGATGACGCGCGTGGTGAGCGGCTCCCAGGTGGGGAAGGCATCGATACGCCCCGTCTTGAGCGCGACATATATGACGCCGAGATCTCCGCCCAGGGAGAGGTACTGCACGTCCTTCTGGGGATCCAGTCCGGACTGCTTCAGGTAGACGCTCCCCATATACCAGGCCCCGGCCCCCGGTGTGGTGAACCCAACCTTCATCCCCTTGAGGTCCGCCACGGTCCTGACCTTGTCCCGAAGTTCCGTGCGGACGACCAGGTTGAAGATCTCACGGTCGTGGGTTGCAAGGATGGCTTTCCAGGGGGATCCCGCGTTCCTGGCAATGGGAATGTGCGCGAAGGCGAACAGGCCAAAGTCGAACTCCTTGGCGATCATGGCGGCCCGCAGGGTTCCGCCCGAGGCGATCACGAAGTCCGTGAGCTCGATCCCCTGCTCGAGGAAATAGCCGTTGGCCAGGGCCACCAGGGTCGGCAGGTTCAACTCATAGGCGATGATCCCCGGCATCTTCACCTTGAAGGTGATCTGCGCCTGTCCCCAGGCGCTCCCGGAGATCAGCAGCAGGCAGACCACCAAGCCGAGCCACACCTTGCCCAGATTCCTCGCGCTGTTCATGTCTCTCCCCTCCTTTGGCTTACCCCATCTGCGCCAGCGGTGGTCTCCACCGCAGCAGGTAGCGTTCCACCCGCCGGGAGATCTCCACCAGGGAGACCCCGACGGCCATCAGGAGCAGCATGATCGCGAACACACGCTCCGTGTGCAGCAGGCCGGCGGCCAGCAGCATGCGGTAGCCCAGCCCGCGGGTGGATCCCACGAACTCCCCCACCACCGCTCCCGTCAGCGCGAAACTCACGCTGGTCCGGAGCGCGGCGAAGACCCAGCTGGCCACCGACGGGATCACCACCAGCCGGGCCACGTGCCGGCGGCCGCCCCCCATCACTCGCACCGCTTTCACCAAGTCGGGATCGACGTTCCGCACGCCCAGGAACGTGTTGAAGAAGATCACGAAGAAGACCGTGAAGAGGCTGAGCACGACCTTGGAGGTCATCCCCAGGCCGAACCAGAGGATCAGGATGGGGGCCACGGTGATGCGGGGGAGAGAGTTGAGGGCGACCATGATCGGCTCAAAGACCGCCGCCATCGTCGCCAGGTACCCGAACAGGAGCCCGACCGTGAGGCCCCCCACCACCCCGAAGAACAGCCCGAGGAACGCCGCACCCAGGGTGGCGCGCAGGTCCCGGATCAGGAATTCCGAGCGGGCGTAGTCGACAAGATCCAGGGCGATCAGCGACGGGCGGGCGAGGATGATGGGCTCGAATACCTTCCACCCCAAACCGAGCCCGCCGGTCAGCGCCTCCCAAAGCAGAATCACCCCGCCGAGCAGTACGACCCGCCAGAACGCCACGGACGCGCCGGGCTTTCGGGCCGTGTCACGGCGGAGAGGAAGTTTGGCGGAACGTGTCTGCGCCATGGTTACTGTCTGGCCTTCTGCACGGCCACCTCGCTGCCCTCTTGCGCTTCCTGGCCCCGGAACTCCTCGCTGAGCGTCCTCCAGATGAACGCGTGGAGTTCCGCGAACTCCGACGAACCGCGGAGTGCAATGGGGTCGCGCGGGTGGGGGAAGGGCACGTCATAGATACGGGTGACGGTCCCGGGACGTTTCGAGAACAGGATCACTCGTTCCCCAAGGGTGATCGCCTCTGCCAGGTCGTGGGTGACGAAGAGGATGGTCTTCCGGCTGGCCGCCCAGATGCGGATCAGCTCGCCCTGCAGGATCATCCGGGTCTGGGCGTCCAGAGCGCCAAACGGTTCGTCCATCAGGATGACCTGGGGGTCGTAGGCCAGCGTCCGGATCAACGACGTGCGTTGGCGCATTCCTCCCGAGATCTGATGAGGGTAGTACTGCTCGAATCCCGCCAGCCCCACCATCTCGATCAGGCGCCCGGCCTTCCGAAGGCGTTCCGCCCGCGGCATCCCTCGGATCTCCAACCCCGACTCGACATTTTGAAGGAGTGTACGCCAGGGGAAGAGCGTGTCTCGCTGGAAGACGTAGCCCAGCGACCCCGGCGGCGATTCGCCCTGCCGCACACTCTGGCCGTCGATCAGGATGCTCCCCCGCACCTCGGCCTCTTCTGGAGGAATCAGGGAAGCCATGGCGTTGAGCATGGTGGACTTCCCACAGCCGCTCGGCCCGACGACGGCCACGAACTCCCCGCTGGCGACCTCAAAAGTAACATCGCGCAGCACTTCTACGCCCTTGAGGAACCTGATGCCGAGCCCCTCGACGATGATCTTCACCTGTCTCCTTACCTTATTTAAGGAAGATATCGCGAGAAAGGTTTCGCTCCAACCGGATTCGTACCTCCCTGCGTGCCCCTGACTGGCCGGTCAGGAGGAGGGAAACGCGCTATAATGCGACTTCGAGGGGTGAGATGATGGGCGGCGACGAGCATTATCACGACCGGAAAGACCGCGTCTTCGTGCGGGAGGTCTCGGGAGCATACAACCTGAAGGAGGAACTGCAGCGCCTGAGCAGCCTCCCCCGGGTCATCCACCCCGATGTGGTGCCCTGGACCGACGGGCCCCAGGTCTACAGCCGCCACTACCTGGAGCCGGGGCAGGGTCTCGGGCAGACGCTGCACATTCACCTCGAAGAGTATGCTCCCGG